>JACZTG010000006.1 GCA_022573815.1 Candidatus Neomarinimicrobiota bacterium | reverse complement strand
AAGAATATGCAGATGCATTCGTATCATTCATTGATGGAGAAGAAAATGTTGACCAACTCGTAATTGGACTTCATGGAGAATGGGGGCGGGGTAAATCTACTCTAATGGGTAAGATAAAAGAAAAACTCGAGGATCAGAAGTATGCTACCGCTAAATTGAATGCTTGGAAGTATCACAAGGAAGAAAATATTTGGGCAGCCTTTCTACAAACGGTATTAGATCAAATGCAGAAGAATTTAAAAGTATGGTGGAAACCATACTATTATTTTAGCCTGTTTCGACATGCCAAGTCAATTATGTGGATAGTTACTTTATTATTTATCGCTGGTTTACCTATAGCATTCTACTTTAATTCCATTTGGCTATTATTTCCATTCTCTTCAATGATTGCATATAAAATTCTTAAAGAACCGGCAAAGATGGTCATGGAGAGCTTGAATAAAGCAGATTGGTTTAATTTTAAAATATTTGAAAGATATGACTATACTGAGTCATTGGGTGTTGTGGGGAAAATGGATTCTGATTTAGTAAATTTAACGAAGGTATTTAGTCGGGTGAATCGAAAAAAAGGTCCAATTATTATTTTCATAGATGATCTCGATCGCTGCCCTCCTAATAGAGTAGTTGAAGTTATAAATGCTATTAATACATTAACCTTGAGCAAAGGATTTATCTTCTTTTTAGGATATGACAGAAAATATGTAGCGTCTGCAATATGCGCCGAATATAAAGAAATGATTGGCATTTACTATGATAAGAAAATAGATAAGTTACAGTTTGGTTATGAGTTTCTTGATAAAATAATTCAAATACCGTTTAGGATACCAGTAGGAAGTACGACAGAAATTCATAAGTTTGTTAGAGAAAGACTAAAATTAAAGATCGAACATTATTTAGAACCTAATGAAATAGCGACTGTTGAACCAGCAGTAATTATCCCTGAATCAAAAGAAGATTTCAAGAATATTTCACAAAAGAGTGAATCGGAAGAAGAATCAGAAACGAAGTCTGCGGACTCGGAGACAGATCTTGAAAAGCCAAAAGAGAAAATATCAAAAGATCAACTAAACGAGATTACCGGATCTATTCTCAAGTCAGCAGTTAGTGAATACCGTCTCACAAATCCGAGGAAGATAAAGAAATTTATAAACACATTTAAATTAATGTCTTATATCGCGTTGGAACAAAGAATAGGTGGCATTGGTAATTTCAGCCTTAAACAGCTCGGTTTTTTAATGTTCTTCGAATCTAATTATCGTGCTGAATTGAAGTACATATTAAGTGATCTCAAGCAAGAAGATATGCAAATGGGTGCAGACATCAATAACAATACTACTGAAAAAATTGAAGAACATTTAATGAATGTGGATATAAGAAATAAAATGGAAAAAGAATTAAATAATCTATTTGGTGTAAAAAATAGAAAAAATCTCAAAGAGAAAACAGAACCTGTATTAAACTTTATTTCAGGCGCGTTGACTTAACGAGTATCACAAGCCCTAATACGAGTGGAAAAATCTCAGAAGGGTAGATAATTTTCCTTGCATGGTTGCATTTGTCTGTGTAGTTTCTAATTGAGATTGAGTTTCAATTACATTTGGTAAGGAAATGGATAAACGGTTAATAGAAAAATTCAAGGACACGCTCCACACCAACGGTATGAAATGCACACCGGAGCGGCTTTCCATTTTCAAAGAAGTTTACAGCTCTTCGGAACATTTTGACGCAGACGAGATTTACTTTCGGATGCGTAATGAGAAGAAAAGGGTATCAAGAGCCACTGTTTACAGGACGTTGGATATGCTGGTTGAGAACGGATTCGTCTCAAAAGTGAATGTGGGAACGAGTCAGGTGCATTTCGAGAATACTCTCGCTCAGAAGCATCACGAACATCTTGTCTGTACGAATTGCGGAAAAATAATCGAATTCAACAACAACATAATTGAGCAGCAGCAGGATAAGGTTTGTAAGGAATACGGATTTATGCCCACTAAACATAACCTCATCATTTTCGGTTTATGCGATAAATGCCAGCTGCGGAAGGGATAAGCATTGCACGGACACTTAGCGAAACCCGTTAACAGAAAATCATCTCCCGTGGTTCTCGTCGGCAATCCCAATGTGGGTAAAAGCGTTATTTTCGGCTATCTTTCCGGGAAATATGTGACGGTTTCCAACTATCCGGGGACAACCGTCGAAATATCGCGAGGGACCATAGGAACCAACGGTACCAAAGACACGATAATTGACACTCCCGGCGTGAATAACCTGCTGCCCTCCTCGGAAGATGAGCGGGTGACCCGGGACCTTCTGCTTCGGGAGCGACCAAAATCAATCGTTCAGGTTGTGGATTCCAAGAATCTCAAAAGGGGACTTCTGCTGACGGTACAATTGGCTGAGATGGATCTGCCGATAATTCTTAATATGAATATGACCGATGAAGCGCTCAGTCGGGGAGTCTCGCTTGACAGCGCCGGGCTCTCAAAGGTTCTTGGCGTTGACGTTATAGAAAGCGTTGCTATCAGAAACAAAGGTCTCAAAGATCTTTCGGAAGCTATCAAATCCCCGAAAGTTCCGAAGATAAAGGTCAGCTACGGTCCGATAATCGAGCCGGGCATAACGGAAATCAGCGAGCTATTGGGGGATTCGATTGAGGGACGGCGCGCCATATCGCTGATGGTACTTGCGCGTGATGAAAGCATATTCGGGTATTTGCAGGACATATTATCTTCCGAACAAATTGATGAGTTAAAAGTAATTGTCGACACCGCTCAGGAAAAATTCGGCGAGTCTCTATCAAGGGTTATCACACGTCGGAGAATGAAGGAGGCGGGACGGATTGCGGATATGGCTGCCGGAAAAAGTTCAGGCAGCGGCTCTGATTTTGCCACAAAATTAGGCAAATTAACTATGCACCCGTTCTGGGGATTGGGCTTCGTTTTTGCTGTTCTCTATATGATGTATCAATTCGTAGGCGTTTTCGGGGCGGGATTTCTAACTGATTATTTAGAGCAGGTCCTGTTCGGTCAATATCTTTCCGTCTGGTTCGCCCAGCTCTTTTCGTATGTGCCTGTTGAAATTATCAGGGATATTTTTGTAGGTGAATACGGTTTACTCACAATGGCTCTTCCGTATTCCATTGCGATTATTCTTCCTGTTGTGGTTACGTTTTTCATCGCTTTCGGAATATTGGAAGATTCCGGTTATCTGCCGCGGTTGGCGGTAATGCTGAATCAGGTTTTCAAGCTTATGGGATTGAACGGAAAAGCTGTGCTGCCGATGGTGCTTGGGCTTGGATGCGATACGATGGCAACGCTCACCACCCGAATTCTTGATACGAAAAAGGAACGTATCCTCGTGACTCTGCTCTTAGCGTTGGGAGTCCCATGCAGCGCGCAGTTAGGAGTTATAATGGGTCTTTTAGGCGCAATATCAATATCCGCTCTGTTCATCTGGGGAGCGGTAGTTTTCGGCGTTTTGGTGGTGGTCGGATTCCTTGCTTCAAAGGTACTGCCGGACGAAGGCTCGGATTTCATTCTTGAACTTCCTCCTATCAGAATGCCGAAAATCGGTAATATAACGGTGAAAACATTAGCCAGGACAGAGTGGTATGTGAAGGAAGCGGTTCCGCTTTTCTTCTTCGGCACATTCCTTCTTTATCTGTTGGATGCGACAGGCGCGCTGCTGGTCATTGAACGGCTTGCCAGTCCGCTTGTCCAAACAGTGTTGGGGCTTCCCGCAAAGGCAACGCAAGCGTTCATAGTAGGTTTCTTGAGAAGGGATTATGGAATTGCCGGTCTGAACGGAATGGATCTGACAACAGCTCAAATTTTAGTTGCGTCGGTCACATTGACGCTGTTCATCCCATGTATCGCAAACTTCCTAATTATGATAAAAGAACGCGGGATGAAGATGACAATGGCAATGACGGCTGTGATATTGCCGATAGCGTTCATCGTCGGCGGACTACTTAATCTGTTGCTCAATGCGGTGGGATATACAGGATGAAATGTCCACTCTGCGGAGGCGAATATACTCACGCCGAGATGGCTTGCCACTCGGGCTGCCCGTTCAATAAAGGATGCAATATCCTCTGTTGTCCGCATTGCGGGTACGAATATGTTGAAAAATCATACATAGTTGATTTATTTAGAAAATTATTCAGGAAAAAAACGAATGATGAAACCAGAGAAGCTGGATCACCTACTTGAGCATATTTATCTCCTTTTAGAAGAGGGGGATAACGGTTCAGGAAAGAAAAACGGCGTACGGTGCGACCACGCGTCATTGAACGGTTATGCCGAATTTTTGCCGGACGCGGAAGAATCAAAACTCCTGATTGTCAGCGGTGAAACGATGGAGCTCACCGATTCAGGGATGCTTAAAGCCGAAAGTCTGATAAGGCGACACAGGCTCACCGAACGGCTATTGAAAGACCTGTTACAGGTCTCCGAAGAAGAGATGGAAGCGCAGGCTTGCAAATTTGAGCATGTGCTTAGCCCGGAAGTTGAGGATTCGATTTGCACGCTGTTAGGGCATCCGACTTTTTGCCCGCACGGCAGAAAAATACCACGCGGAGAATGTTGCAAGAAATTTAATACGAAATTGAGTCCCGTAGTTGTGCCTTTGAACCGGCTTGAAGTCGGCAAAACTTCGAAGATTATATTTACCACGCCGGCATATCACGAACGGTATGAAAGGCTGACTCTGCTTGGCGTAGAGCCCGGTGCGGTCATCTCATTGTATCAGAAATTCCCTTCGTTCGTCATAAAAGTAGATGAGACGGAAATCGCTCTTGACAGCGAAGTTGCCCGGGAGATATTCGTCCGTCCTTTTAACGGCAAATCGTAACATAAAATAATACAAAACTGCACAGGCATATGTTAATCAGATGTCTCATTTTCGCTGGTTAAGGTTTTCGGTCTTTCCCAGTTTTAACGACAGCTGTGAGACAATAGCGATAATCTTCAACTCCTGAACCACCCGGTCTTTCGTCCCGAACAATCGGGACAAAATCCGCCCCTCCTTTGAAAGGAGGGGATAAAAGGGGTGGTTGTCTTATTGAGCGCTGTCAGGGCCTGTCCGATTAACGCCGGACGCAAAGACGTTAGGAAAACTCGCAGCAGTAAGGCGATTGATAAAGCAGTCTAACATCTACCTGAGCTTTCCGAGCAATAAAATAAATTAGCTTGACAGGTGGAAAATATTAGTTATATTGACGAATATAAAACAATACCCCATAGGGGTATAGGGTATTATCAAAAGGAGTCGTTATGCTCGACGAACTGACACAAAATAAATCGCTGAGAAGATTGAAATCCATTAAAGGACAAATCGGCGGTTTGGAACGAATGGTCAGCGAAAAAAAATACTGCATGGACATCGTCAATCAGATTACCGCAGTCAGGAAGGCGCTGGACTCATTGGCATTCGTTATTATGGAACGGCACGTGAAAAGTTGCGTCAGGGACGCGTTCGTGAACAGTGATGAAAAGGAAGCAGACAGGAAAGTTGACGAACTTTTTAATGAAATAAATAAATTTTTAAAATGAGGGATCTGAAAATGGCAATTGATCCGGTTTGTCATATGGATGTGGAACCTGATAAAGCGGCAGGCAGCAGCGAATACGAAGGTAAAACAATATATTTTTGTTCTGATTATTGTAAAGATATGTTCGATAAAGAGCCTGAAAAATTCCCGCTTGAACCATCGAAAGATAGTGGTGGAAATCATCACGACTCGCACGAACACCATCATCACGAGCATACGCACACCGATGCTACGGGAGCCATATATACCTGTCCTATGGACCCGGACATCAAACAGAATACGCCGGGCGCCTGCCCGACGTGCGGAATGGGATTGGAGCTGATGGAACCTGTACTGAAAACAAAACGCGAATATGTCTGTCCGATGCATCCTGAAGTGGTGAAAGATGAGCAGGGTTCGTGTCCGATCTGCGGAATGGCGCTTGAGCCGAGGACAGTAACTTTGGATGACGAGGAGAGCGAAGAGCTCAAAGATATGACAAAACGATTCTGGGTAAGTTCGGCTCTTGCTCTTCCTCTTTTACTGCTGACAATGTCACAGATGTTTCTTGGCTTCAGTCTAATAGACCCTGTTATGAGTCATTGGATTGAATTCGCACTTGCCACGCCTGTTGTACTTTGGGGAGCAGCTCCGTTTTTCCAGAGAGGCTGGTTCTCAATTGTGAACAGAGCGCTGAATATGTTCACGCTTATAGCGATAGGAACAGGAGTTGCGTATCTGTACAGTCTTGTGGCGGTTTTCTTGCCGGGTATATTTCCGCCTGCATTCAGAGGAGCGCACGGTGAAGTGGGGGTTTATTTCGAAGCGGCGGCTGTCATAACCGCGCTTGTGCTGTTGGGACAGGTTTTGGAATTGAGAGCAAGAAGCAAAACAAGCGGGGCGCTGCGGGCGCTTCTCGGGTTGGCTCCAAACTCGGCGAGAAAGGTAAGCGCAAACGGCGAAGAAAAGGATATACCTCTTGAAGACGTAATCGTCGGCGATATTCTTCGCGTGCGTCCGGGTGAAAAAATCCCTGTGGATGGAGTCCTAACTGAAGGCGAGAGTTATATTGATGAGTCTATGATTTCGGGCGAGCCGCAGGAAGTTAAAAAGAGAGTGGGCGAATCGGTTACAGGGGGGACGGTGAACGGCAGGGGCAGTTTCCTTATGGAAACGGAAAAAGTCGGAGTGGATACGCTCCTTGCGCGCATCGTAAAGATGGTGAGTGAAGCACAGCGAAGCCGCGCGCCGATACAGGGTCTTGCGGATAAAATTTCATCCTATTTCGTCCCGATAGTTGTGGGAATCAGCGCGTTGACATTCATTATTTGGAGCATATACGGTCCTGATCCCAAGATGGCATTTGCCCTTGTGAACGCTGTGGCAGTGCTGATAATCGCCTGTCCGTGTGCATTGGGGCTTGCGACTCCTATATCAATTATGGTCGCCACTGGAAGAGGAGCCACAGCGGGACTGCTCATCAAGAACGCCGAGGCGTTGGAGACTCTTGAAAAAATAGATACTCTGGTAATAGATAAAACCGGCACTCTCACGGAAGGCAAACCGAAGCTTGTGAGTATGAGTGTAAGGAGTGAATTCAATGAAGATGAGTTTCTCAGTCTTGTGGCGAGCGTTGAGACATCCAGCGAACATCCTCTCGGAGCTTCAATCGTTAATGCCGCAAGAGAAAGAGGGTTGGAGCTGGGAAAAGTAGTGGATTTCGAGTCTATTACCGGGATGGGCGTTAGGGGAACGGTTGACGGGAAAAAAGTATCTGTGGGGAATCTGAAAATGTTGGAAAAAAACAGTATAGATTTTTCAGCGATTGAGAGTGACGCGGCTAAAAAACGGTCAGAAGGAGAGACGGTTATCTATGTCGCAATAGATGACACCATCGCCGGGTTCATCGGAATTGCCGATCCTATTAAATCCACCACAGAAGAGGCGATCCTTTATCTGAAAAATGAAGGGATTGAAATTATAATGCTTACCGGCGACAGCCGCGAGACCGCCGAGGTAGTGGCTAAAAAAGTAGGCATAAAACAGATAGAAGCGGAAATCCTGCCGGACGAGAAGAACGAGATAGTCAAAAAGCTTCAGCAGTCGGGAAAGATAGTCGCAATGGCGGGTGACGGTATTAACGACGCTCCGGCTCTTGCTCAGGCGGATGTGGGTATCGCAATGGGAACGGGAACAGACGTCGCCATTGAAAGCGCCACTGTTACATTATTGAAAGGCGACCTGATGGGAATCGCCAGGGCGCGGAAGTTGAGCAGAGGCACTATGAGAAACATCAGGCAGAATCTTTTCTGGGCGTTTATTTACAACGCGCTTGGTATTCCGCTGGCTGCCGGCGCGCTATATCCGATTTTCGGGCTGCTTCTGAGTCCGATAATTGCGGCAGCGGCGATGAGCTTCAGTTCCGTTACGGTAATTGCGAATGCGCTGAGATTGAGGAAGATTGCGCTTTAGGCGGATTTAACTTCCCAAAGTCCCATCGGATTGCCTTCAGGGTCGGTGAAAAGCGCGAACCATCCCGCATCGCCCACTTCCTGACGGCCCAGCTGACTTTGACCGCCGTTTTCCACGACACTTTCCATAGCAGTCTCAAGATTGTCAACTTGAATATATCCCACACAGCCACCGATCTGATGGACTTCCGGTTTGGTGAATCCGCCGCTAATGCCTCCGCCGTCAGCGGTAAACAGGACGTAATCCTCATTCGGCATAGGAGTTAATTCCCAGCCGAATACTTTAGCGTAAAATTCAGGTGCTGTATCAAGGTTTTTCACCGGAATATCTATATGTACGATGCCATCTGCCATAACTTCCTCCAAAAGAGTGTTGAAAATATTATCTCTGCACAAAGATATAGATAATAGGATTAACCTAAAAGCGAAATTCCGGTAAACAAATCGCGCAATTCAAAAGGGCTTGACATTTTAGAGGTATGAAATATATTATTAAGCTTCTTATGACTAAGAAAATCCAACCTATTTCATCATTTAAACCTGACAGCGATGTGCAAGGGTTCTATCTCGTTACGGAAAAATCACTGCGGAAGACGAGAGCGGGAGATTCATATTTGGATATGACGCTTTCCGATAAGACGGGAAAGATTTCGGCTAAGATGTGGCAGGGCTTTGAGAAGGCTGCCGAAGAATTTGAGCAGGGTGACGCTGTGGTGGTAAAAGCGCATACGGACGTTTATCGGAACAAGATGCAGCTGAATGTGTCGAAGATCAGTAAGGTCAGGGAGGAACATGAGGAATACGGTTTTTCACTGGACTCCCTTGTCCCTTCTTCGGAAAGGGATTCCAAAGAGATGTGGACAGAAGTAATGGAATTGATTGATTCGGTAGAAGATAAGTTTCTGAAGAAGATTCTTGAAGTCATTTACGAAGAAAACGAAAAAAGAATACAGAATTATCCTGCGGCGAAATTCATTCATCATAACTTTCGAGGCGGATTATTGGAGCATACGCTATCTTTAGCAATTGATTCGATTTATTTCTCAAAAAAATATCCTTATCTCAATAGGGATTTGCTGCTCACAGGCGCATTGCTTCACGATATCGGAAAGGTAAAAGAGCTATCGGGTGAAGTAGCCACGACCTATACGGACGAAGGAAGCCTGATCGGGCATATAATCCTCGGAAGGGATATGGTGAGAGATGCCGCAAGGGAGATAAATAATTTTCCGGCGGAAACGCTTCTGCTGCTTGAGCATCTAATCCTCTCTCACCAGGGAAAATACGAGTATGGTTCTCCACGGAAGCCGATGATAAAGGAAGCGCTTATTTTGTTTTACCTTGATGATTTGGATTCAAAAATGAATATATTTATGAAAACAATTGCGGAAGACGAGAACGATGGGAAATGGACAAGCGCAGAAAATTATTTCGGAGTTCCATTGTACAAAGGATAACGGGATTAAATGTTAAAATTATCAACCAGAGATATGGCTATGGTGGGGATGCTATCCGCTCTCGCCGTTGCTATGGGATACGCGTTTATATTCGTTCCGAATATCGAGATGGTGTCGGCTACGATTTTCATATCGGGATATTTTCTTGGAGTATCAAAAGGGATACTTGTGGGCGTTATAGCAGAAACCATCTATTCCGCGTTTAATCCGATGGGTTCGGGTTTGGCTTTTCCTTATCTGTTTGCCGCCCAAATTATGGGAATGTCGCTCTTTGGGGCTGTTGGCGGATTAGTCGGCAGATGGGGAAATAAGAATGTCTTTTCGAAAGGCAAGATAATCGCATTTGCAGTTTCGGGATTTATATGCACAATCTTCTTTGATTTGCTTACGACACTTTCATGGCCTCTGGCAGCGGGTTTCGAAGGCAACCAGCTGTTCGCTACTATTGCTCTCGGCGCTCTGTTTATATCAATTCATGTAATATCAAATACGCTTATATTTTCGATTGCCGTGCCCTCGATTCTGAAAGCGGTGATTAAATCGGGACGATTCGCTTGAGATTATATTTAGCCGCATCAATTTTCTTATCAATCTTTTTTTTTGGCACTGTTTTAGCTCAGGAATCGGAATCACCGCCTGATTCTACCCAGACAGCCGAAACATATGATTATAAATTCAGTGAATCCCGGCAATTCAGAAATACGCTTAGAGACGAGGAGTTGCTGCGTGGAGTTTCCGACTTGCTGTGGCAGAGTTCGGAATTTCTGGTATTTTCCCGTGGGACATACGGCTCCGCGTGGTATGGCGCGCCTATTGGGCTTAATCCGAGGTATCTGACTGTTTTCACGCAAGGCAGACCGATGCGAAACCTGCGAAAGGGGAAATACGATCTTAGTCTTGCCCTCGAATACAATCTGACAGAGACTTCTTACGAAAGCGCCGCGGGAAGTCATTCTGACGGCGAACCTTCGTTAAGCAAGGTGGATTTTAATATATTACCGGAATTCCTGAACGATAACATATCACAGTTCGTTACGAGAAGGGGAAGAGGAGATTATGACGACATAAATGTAATTTTGACACGCAGATTGACCAAGAATTCGGTGTTTCAGTTTCAGGGATTGATTCGGGATCAGGCAGAACGGGATCTGACTCTGAATTATAACGGACGAAAAATCTCGGCGATATATGGAAGAAGAACGGATAGCGGTTGGAACGGCAGTTATTCGCTTAGCCATACGTTTCGGAGGATAAATTTAACAGGTCCGAAAATCTTAAATATATACAGGTATGATACCGACGGAAGTTTACGGGAAGTAACTTATGATCATACTTTGAATGTTCACTCGCCGAAAGGAAATACAAATATCCAGGCCTATCTTTCCACCTCCGAATTGAGACGAAAGGATAACAGCAGAACAGCTCTTTTTCCATTAAGAACATTCGACGACCAGAGCCTGTCTTATTATTATGGATTTCATCTAAACCAGAAGATAGTCAGCCTCGGAGCCGGCGGGCTTTATGGAGGATTCCGTTCCGAACTTCATAATATCAGGGGTGGAGGATTTGAATTACGCGACCTTCAAAAATCATATGCCTATCTCACACAAAAGATTCGAAGCGGAAATTTCCTGTCAATTGAGGCTACCGAAGGAATCAGCACAGAATCTGAATTTGGCGCTGTAGGTCTGTTTGCCGGAAGTGTGAAAATAAATATTTCAAGCAGTACAAATCTGTCCGGCGAAATTTCCAAATCCGCCGTTGACGTGCCGATTGATTTCCGTCTGATGAATAACTTTAATTTTGGTTTGAGCGATTCCTTGAGCAGGGAAACGATAAATCGAATTTCATTCGGCCTGAATCATCAGGGGAATAAGCTGAAATTCAGAGCGGAGTATCAGTTGACAACGGTCAACAATCCGTTAGTGGTGGAAGCGCTGTTCAATGACGATCTGAGGGTTTTCGTCCGAGATGACTACGAAATTCCGGCTGTTTCCGCGGAAATTGAACGGTCATTCGGCGAAGTTTTGACGCTTGGCGCTTCAGGATGGCAGAATCTGGATTTTGATCCCGATATTCCGTTTTCAAGAGACTATAAGGGAATTGCTTACGGAAGTTTGACTCATAACTTTTTTGACGATAATCTGATATTCACGGCGTATGCCGAAGAAGTGTTGTTAGGCGCGGGACATCGGTTTACTTATGATCCGGCGTTGGATTTTTATATTTCGTTGGGTGGGGACCCGCTGCCGAAAGTAGCCCTGTTCAATTACTGGTTTACGGCAAAGATTTCATCACTGACTATTTTATTCCGAAATGATAATCTCTTTCAAACTCCGTACCAATTAGTTGACGGTTTTAATCTTGCGGGAAACGAATTTTTCTGGGGCGTAAAATGGGATTTCATAAATTAAAATTCCATTTGAACAGAATGCCATCATAAATTCAGAGTTATCCCGCCATAAACTGCTCTGCCGGGAGAAGGATAGCCTGCGACTTCTGAATACTCTTCATCTAATAGATTTTCAATTTTAAAATTTAACCGGACATTTTCACTTAGTTTATATGAAGAGGCTATTCTAAACGTTTTATGCGAGGGAATGAATTCATATACAGCTGGAAAACTTGAGAAGTCGCTGTCAAACCGTTCTCCCACAAAAGTAACGCCGAGATTCAATTGTAGGGAGCTTTTATGACTGTAACTAAAGTTCAGCCCACCGCTGTGTTTGGGTCGTCTCAGCAAAGGATCGCCTGTAGATTTATCCTCAGTTTTGAGATAGGTGTAATTACCGGAAGCGGTCAGTTGATTATTTAAATTTGCCCGAGTTCTGAATTCCAATCCCTGTGAGGCAGCTTCTTCGATATTTTCGTATCCCATCGCGCCGAAGCTTATCAGACTTGTGAAAGTGTTTTCGAAATAATCCAACGAAAGGAAAAATTTGTTTTGGATAAAGCTTTGTTCAACAGCAATGTCGAAACCGGTACTCTCTTCGGGCTGGAGATTTACGTTCCCTACGAAATACTCCGTTCCTTCAAATATCGTAGAGGGCCAGAATAATTCGTTTATAGATGGAGCACGAAATCCGGTTCCAATGCTGCCTCGCAACTTGGTTTCATTACCGGGAGAATTAGATAGGATATACGATGAAGTAAGACGGTAATTAGTGTTACTTCCAAATGTGCTGTGGTCATCGGACCTGACACCGATTGAAACTGTGAAATCATCGTTAAATCTAATATGGTTCAATAAATAAATAGAACGTGTGTTCGTCAGATTATCAAAATTGGTAAAAGCTGATTCTCTTTTTCCTTTTCGTTCTTCCCATTCCACTCCTGATGTGATAACTAAATAAGGGTTTATATGATAATCATTCTGCCAATCAATTGAGCTGATAGATGATGTCAATTCGGAGGAATCCGCTCCAAACGGATTTAAATCACCTTCAACGACCGAATTGTCAAAATCAATATCTCCTTCAGAACGGGAGATAATTAACTTGTGATGCCATTTGGAGGAAACTTTCTGATTAAACAATACCGAGCCGGCTTTTACTCTGTTTGCAGTTCTGGCGTTTGGATCGAAAGTAAGAAAGCGTTGCCCCGGAGTTCCTCCGTCAGAATCAGATATTCTGCCGGTAAACGTGAGTTTGGTAGCAGAGTTGAATTCTGTAGCAATGTTGGCGGAGAATGTTGAGCGGGAGAAGTCATCGTTTTCGAACAAGCCGTCTGTGTCGAGGCGAGAAAATGAGAGAGAATAATTTAGTAAGTTGGTACTTCCGGAGATATTTCCCCATTCTTTTAACGTGCCGAATGATCCGCTTTCTACACTCGCCGAGAGCTTGAAGTCATTGAAGCCCTTTTTTGTGGTGATGTTGATTATTCCGCCGATTGCTTCGGAACCGTAAAGTGTACTCTGCCCGCCTCTAACGATTTCGATGTTTTTAATGTTATCTGTGCTGAGGTTCGTATAATCGAAGCCGCCGTTTAAAGGGTCATTCAACTTAACGCCGTCGAGCATTACAAGAGTGTGTTTACTGTCTGTTCCTCTCATAAATAATGATGTGAGTTTCCCGGAAGAGCCTGTTCGCACTATATCAACGCCGGAAACATTCCGAAGAAGTTCGGAAACATCGCTTACCTGTTGTTTCTCAATAGCGTCTGCTGTAATCAAAGTAACCGAACTTGATACCCTGTCTAATGGAACTTCAATCCGATTCGCGGTTACTACCACGGGGGAAAAGTAAATTATGTTTTTTTCTTCATCGACAGCGGTCTGAGCGAGCGTTGTGGCTGTGATAAGAAAAACAGCAAAAATTGAGCGTATAATTGATTTCATTTTCCGATTACCTCCGGTGCATTTAGTCGTTTTGCCCGCTTTCTGATTGATTACGGCAATCGCATATTGATTCGGTAGATAGGGCAGACAGCTGCTTTGAGAAACCGCCAAAAGTTTTGGCAGTGTAAAATAGGCAGTTACGAATATCCCCGGCGATGTTGCCGGGGTAAGGTAAAAACCGATCTCTTTTCATACTCCTCACCTTCCCCTCGAAGGTTTAAGCGATTGTCCGACCGGAAAGGTTTCCTGACTCGTGGCTGAAACTTTCTTTCGCGCCTTCCCATTCTAACTTTTAGAACAGTGGCATCTTGCGAATTAAAACCACATACAGTAGCGGGGCTGCGCCCGAATCGACAGCTAATGCTTTCTAACGGGCTTCCCTTTACCGGGCAGATCATATAGTTAACATATATAAAATATATTCGGTCATATTAAATGGCAACAGTTTTATAAAAAGGAATAATTTAAGTTGGAAAATCGAATTATTTTCCTGTGAAACGAATAAGGTAAAAGCCTTGACAATATTGGATTCATTAGCTAAATTTCACAAATTAAAGAGAGGAAAATATCGAATAGTAATGGATTTCTTGCCTTTTTATATAATAATGATCGCCGTGGCGCCGATGCGTGCCGAACCGGACCAACGGTCTGAGCAAATAACTCAGGCTCGTTTGGGAGAAATAGTCCGATTCATAGAGGAAGACGACGGCTGGTACAAGGTAAAACTTGAGACAGATGGATACGTGGGCTATATATCTCCGGGAATGGTAAAAGGTTTTAGCGAGAAAGAAGCCGATGAATGGAGAAAATCCGATAAATTTATCTTCGGAGACAGGTCTGCTGAGATTTTAGACGCTCCATTTAAAAGCGCATCGCTAATTAGAACCGCTCATATGGGAGTGAAACTTCCTATAGCGTCAAGAAAGGGTTCATGGGTCGAGCTGAAACTTCCCGACGGTATAAATGGCTGGACTCACAGCAGGCAATTTCAGCTTCAATCTGCGGGAACGAGGGAAGGTATTGCCCAAACGGCACAGCTTTTTCTCGGGGCGCCTTACCTGTGGGGAGGAAGAAGTACGGCAGGATTTGACTGCTCCGGTTTCGTTCAGACAGTGTTTGAATTAAATGGCATTGATATGCCGAGAGATACATATCAGCAAGTCAAGGTGGGGGAAAAGATAGGTGAGGATTACAACGAGGCTGAAAAAGGCGATCTGGTTTTCTTCGACAACGGTAAAGATAAAGTTAATCATATAGGAATTTACCTCGGTGAAGGCAGATTTATTCACTCGTCGGGTATTGTGAGAATCAACGGTTTAGACAGCGATGACCCGAAGCATAGCATAGAATTGCGAAAGCGGTATATGTATGTCCGCAGTGTGGGAGATATGCTGCAATGACTGAATTGTTAAGCTCCAACGGAAAGATGAACACACAGGTATTATTGCTTAACCAGAGTTATGAGCCGCTGCAAATTTGTAATATGCGGCGGGCGATAATTCTTATTTTTCTCGGAAAGGCGCATTCAGTTGAACAATTTGATGATGAGATAAGGTCAGTTTCCTATTCAATTAAAATGCCGGCGGTGATTAGAATTTACAGCTATATCAATCTGCCGCGAAACAGTATTGTGCTGACTCGAAAAAATATACTTAAAAGAGATTCTCTATCCTGCCAATACTGCGGGACAAAGAGTTCTCCCTTAACTGTAGACCATATTATTCCTAAAGTAAAAGGCGGTAAAGACAGTTGGGAAAATCTCACCACAGCGTGCGTATCGTGCAACAATAAAAAGGGAAATCGTACACTTCGGGAAGCCAATCTTAAATTACTTTCGAAACCGAGAGTGCCGAGCAGAATAACATTTATTCAGCGGTTCGTACGTACGCCAATAAAGGAGTGGCGTCCCTATCTATTTATGGATTGATAATGTCACCTGATGGGAAGCGTATTCTCAGCGGGATGCAACCCACAGGCAAATTACACCTTGGGAATCTCGTGGGAGCTCTTGAAAACTGGGTCGAACTTCAGAATTCAGGATATAATAATTTTCATATGGTCGCTGATTGGCATTCCCTCACTACAGATTATAATTCAAGCGGCGATCTGAATGAGATAACAACCCAAGTAGTATTGGATTGGCTTTCAGCGGGGATCGACCCGGAAAAAAGTGTCATATTCGTTCAGTCACATATAAAAGAACACGCCGAATTGAACCTCCTGCTTTCAATGCTTATCACCGTCCCTCGCCTTGAACGAAATCCAACGCTCAAAGAACGCGTGCGGGATACGAACAGTGATGATAATTTGTCGTTCGGGCATCTTGGCTATCCAGTATTGCAGGCTGCGGATATACTTATTTACAGAGCCAACCTTGTGCCTGTAGGCGAAGATCAGCTGCCTCATATCGAAATCACGAGGGAATTGGCGCGAAAATTCAACAGCACATATGGAAACGTATTCCCGGTGCCTGAAGGGAAGTTGACCGAATTCAGCCGTCTGCCGGGGCTTGATAATAAAAAGATGAGCAAATCCGTGGGCAACACAATTCTGATGTCGGACGATAGCGCCGCTTTAACGAAAAAAGTAATGAGTATGATCACCGACCCCGAAAAAATTTATAAAGACAGCAAAGGACATCCCGATATATGTCCTGTGTTCGCGTATCATAATATATTTAATAAAGATGATGTAGCGCAAATTCGCCCGGATTGTGAAGCGGGGACCTTGGGCTGTGTAGATTGTAAAACAAATCTTGCTAAGAAATTAAACAGCTACCTCGACCCTCTAAGAGAACGAAGGGCGGAATATGAATCTAAACCTGATGCAATTCGGGATATAATACACGAAGGTGATTTAAAAGCAAAAAAAGAGGCATCGGAAACGATGTCCGCAGTTTACGAGGCAATGAAATTTGGTCACACCTCTATTAGTTGATCAATACAGGGTTACCCTGCCTGCGTTTGAGGGTCCGTTGGACCTTCTCCTCTTTTTGATAAAGAGGGATGAACTCGATATTTACGATATTCCAATTTCAAAAATCACCGAGGATTTTCTCAATTACCTGACTCTTATGAAAACGTTAAACCTCCAGCTTGCCGGAGATTTTCTCGTGATAGCCGCCACTCTTATGCGGATTAAAGCAAGGATGCTCCTTCCCGCAGCGCCTGTGGATGATGAAGAGGAAATGGAAGACCCGAGGCAGGAACTCGTGGATATGCTTATTGAATATAAGCGGTTTAAAGAAGCCGCAGGCGAACTGAGCGATATAGAGGAAGGCAGAATAAAAATGTTTCCCAGAGTTCAAAGTATGGAGGAAGTATACGGCGGGCCCACCTTAGAGGATTCATTAAAAGACGTAACACTTTATGACCTGCTGGAAACAGTTAGAAAAGTCCTTTCCGAAATGCCTGTAACGACTACGCACGAAGTGGAAACTTTAGATGTCACCATCGAAGAACAAATGGGTGTCATAGAGGGATTTTTCGGAGAAAAAACAGAGTTTTCTTTTATGGAGTTGGCAAAAAGCTTAACTCACAAGGTGGTTGTTGTATTAACTTTTTTAGCGCTGTTGGAATTGATGAGATCAAATAAGGTGACGGTCACGCAAGAAAGCTTCGGAGGGGAAATCATCATAAGGAAAACGACTCATGAAAAGTAACGGAAGTTCGGTTGACAGAATAATCGAAGCTATTATTTTCGCTTCCCCGGAACCCGTAAGTTTGTCACGGATTCGGGAGTGCATCGAAGGCGGAGAAGAATTGGATGTTGACGCAACAGTAGATAAATTGAATAATATATACATAGAAAGCGGCAGATCCTTTCAGATAACAAAAGTTGCCGGCGGTTACCAGATGATTACCCTGCCCGAATATGAGCAGTGGGTCAGAAGGATATTTGTGGGAAGAGGGCGACTCCGGTTATCGTCTCAAGCATTGGAAACACTGTCGATTATAGCTTACAGGCAGCCGGTAAGCAAGCCTACTATGGAATCAATACGGGGTATCAGCAGCGATGGAGTAATAAAAACGCTTCTCGAAAGGAACCTTATAAATATAAAGGGAAGAGAAAATTCTCCCGGAAGACCGATACTATACGGTACTACATCCGAGTTCCTGCGGTATTTCGGCTTGAACCACTTAAAAGATTTACCCGAGCTTAAAGAGATTGAAGAAATATTGGGAGCTTCCGAAAGTTGAGATTGAACCAATATCTTTCAAAAGCCGGAGCTGCATCCCGTAGAAAGAGCGATGTCCTGATTTCCGAAGGCAGGGTTAAAGTAAACGGTGAATTAGTTCAGGAGTTCGGATTCCAGGTGGACGATAAAACCGATTTCGTTACGTTAGACGATTTCCCCGTAAAAGTCATAAGTGAAAACAGATATTATATACTGAATAAACCGTCAGGAACTATAAGCGCGGTTTCCGACGATAGAGGAAGAGTAACGATAATTGATATGATAAAAAATCCCGAAGGTCTTCATCCTGTGGGAAGGCTCGATTACAATACTACGGGGGTAATATTCATCACAAATGACGGAGAATTGACTAATAATCTCACACATCCCTCACGCGGAATTGAAAGGGTATATGAAGCGCGGTTAAGTCGTAAATTCGAAAAGAAAGATGTGAAAATAATCAGGAAGGGCGTAAGGCTTGAGGATGGAGTGGCAAAAGTGCAGAATCTGATTTCAACCGGAGGCAAGAATGTTACGCTCACGCTTACTGAAGGAAAAAACAGAGAGGTAAAAAGGATTTTTGAGGCTATGGGCTATCGGGTTAAGAGATTACACAGAAGCAGCTTTGCGGGATTGAGTGACAGAGGATTAAAAATCGGACAATATCGGGATTTAACTAAAAATGAACTTAAATCGGTCAGGGAAAAGATAAAGTGGACATAACCGGGAAAACTATAATGGTACTGGGCGGCTGGGGAATGGTGGGGCAATCAATTTGCAGGCGGCTGATACCGGAAAACCCTGCGAAGATAGTGGTTTGTTCTCTGCGGAAGGAAGATTCCAGATCGATGTTTGATTGGGTGGAGAAAGAGGTAAGCGGGAAAAATATTGAAGTTGATTGGGATTGGGGCGACATATTTGTTCGTAAGGAATTTATGGAAACTCCCAGATGGGAATTGCTTAAAAATAAAGAGATGCGAAGTCTGCTGATTGATGATATGACGTCCGAGCTCGACTCGGAATCGTTAAAATTAACAGCGCTATACTACCTGTTGGATAAGCATAAACCCCATTGTGTTATAGACTGTATAAACACCGCCACTGCGATAGCATATCAGAATGTATACGGGAATGTGGCAGAAATAAGAAAAATTATGGATGGAATCAAGGACGGCACATCCAAAATTGACGACCTTTCGGAGCAGCTTGACCTTACTCTTGCATCGCTAAACCTTCCACAGCTGATAAAGCATATTCAGGTATTATTTGAATCTTTAAAATCAAATGAAGTAAAGATGTATTTGAAGATAGGAACTACGGGAACGGGAGGAATGGGTTTTAACATACCATATACTCACAGCGAAGAAAAACCGTCTAAGATGCTGTTAACGAAATCCGCTATAGCAGGCGCTCACTCGCTTCTTCTGTTTTTAATGGGCAGGACTCCGGGCGCTTCAATTGTGAAGGAAGTAAAACCCGCAACGGCTATAGCATGGAAAGATATTGGAGTCGGGAAAATTAAACGAGGAGCCAACTATATAAATTTATTTGATTCGGTACCCGAAGAGGCTGTTGAGTTCGATGAAAACAAATCGATATTCGATCAGGGAAGTTGGACTGAACTGAAAGGTGAATTTATTGAAAGCGTGTACATTGATGCCGGAGAAAACGGTTATTTTTCTTTGGGCGAATTTGAGGCTATAACTACTCTTGGACAAATGGAATTTATTACCCCTGAAGAAATAGCCGAAATTGTGCTGCAGGAGATCAAGGGAATAAATACCGGAAGAGACGTCATTTCCGCTTTGGACGCCTCCATTCTATCCCCTACTTACAGAGCGGGAATGATGCGCGAAATCGCTCTGAATGAGATGAAAGATCTTGAAGCTGAATCAGAGCATGACAGTATCGCTTTTGAGAATTTAGGACCGCCCCGATTGACAAAATTGTTATATGAAGCATATATGCTCAAGAGATTGGACGGCGACCTTAAGTCAATAGCAAATGCTGACCCCGAAATTTTGTCCGAAAAATTAGATAAATTGATAAGAGAGGATAAATGGATTCGATCTACAATTATTTCAATCGGGCTGCCTATCTTACTGCCCGAAGGAAATAAATTCATAAGAGGGCCTGAAATCAAGACCCCCCTCCGTGGGGAAAGATGGGAAAAACCACTGTCGGAGGAGATGATAGACGGTTGGTGCGAGCGGGGATGGATAGACCTGAGAGTAAAAAATATGAAGACGTGGATTGGAAGAGCAAATAGAATTATTGCCGAGATTGATTCTCAAGACAGCGCTGACAGTTCATCATACCACGAGAGAACGAAACGATTTTGGTTTGGAGAAGACCAGTTTTCTATCGGAAAGATCGTCGGATGGATATTTGAGGCGGAGGAAAGCGGTTTTAGAATGAAATAAAATCACTTGCATTCGCATTATCCTATTTATACCTTAAAAAGCTATCATGAAGAATTTTGATGAAAAAAATATCGTTGTAACTATTGATGGGGTTGCTGCTTCAGGGAAAAGCACTACCGCTAAGTTAGTAGCAGAATCATTGGGTTTTAAGTATCTTGATACCGGCGCAATGTACAGAGCGGCAGCTCTTGCAGCGAAGAATTCTAAGGTGAACGCCGAAGATGAGGACACTGTCTTTTCTGCGGTTGAAACGAGTAAATTGTCAGTAGAATGTTCTTCAGCTAAAATGAAGATTTTCATCTATGGTGAAGAAGTCTCTGAACAGTTACGGACAGATGAAGTATCGGAGTTGACCTCAATCATCAGTAGATTTCCCAGTGTGCGGAATCTGATGGTGAAATTGCAGCGTGAAATGGTAAAAAACGAAAATTTTGTTGTAGAAGGAAGAGATATCGGCACAGTTGTATTTCCAAATGCTAAATTCAAGTTCTTTCTCACCGCATCTGCGGAAGTAAGAGCCAAAAGAAGATATAAGGAGATGGAGCCGAACCAAAATAACAGTTCTATTGAAGAAGTAGAAAATGAAATAAAGAAAAGAGACCTCAGAGATTCCACAAGAGCGATTTCTCCTCTGAAAAAAGCGGAAGACGCTGTTGAATTGGACACTACTGAGATGACAATTGATGAGCAAGTTAAACACTTAACCCGAGTAATCCAGATGGAAATTCAGAAGGAGTCGCAAGTTTATGCCGGATGAAGAGAAAAGCATTATTGAACCCACTAACCCTGATGTCGCAGAAGTGGAAGTAAAAGAAGAAGTAGCGACGCAGGCAGAAGAAACCACTAAAGAAGCAGAATCACCGGATGTAGAAGTGGCGGAAGAAAAAGAAGTTAAAGAAGTAAAAAAAGTCAGAAAATTAAAAGAAAAAGTAAAAGTAGAAGCGGCAGAACCGGAGACAGCCGCAGAAACCGCTCCATCTGACGGAGAAAGCGCTGACGAGGAAGAGACGGAAGACCTCCCCAAAGAGGAATATGTAGCGCCAACGGATCCTCCGATTACCAATGATGAAATAAGAACGGTTACCGTAGAAGAGCTGGAAAAGATGGTTGCTGAAAATGCTCCGGACAACAGCGATTTGGAGAAATATTACAACGACTCGCTTAATGATATTTCCGAAGGCGATGTAACTGAAGGCAGAGTTTTGGCTGTCAATGACAATGAGGCAATTGTCGATATCGGGTTTAAATCCGAAGGAATTGTGCCGATAGAAGATTTTAAACGTGATGAACTCCCGGAAGTGGGAGATACTATTGAGGTCTATCTCGAACGGTTGGAAGATGAAAACGGTCAGCTTGTGTTATCGAAGAAAAAAGCCGATTTCATGAGAATATGGGAGCGGATAGTAGAAGGATTCAATAACGACGAAATTTTTGAAGGAAGAATATTAAGAAGGGTCAAAGGAGGAATGATAGTTGATCTGTTAGGATTGGACGCTTTTCTTCCCGGTTCCCAAATTGATATAAAACCGATACAGGATTTTGATCAATTCGTCGGAAACAAGTTTGAATTTAAAATTGTGAAACTGAACGAAGCGCGCAAAAATATCGTAGTTTCCCGCCGTGAGCTCATTGAAGAAGATATGAAAGAGAAGAGGCAGGAAGTTCTCTCAGGAATCGAGCAGGGTCAAGTAATGAAAGGAAGAGTGAAAAATATTACTGATTTCGGCGTGTTTGTTGATCTTGGCGGTGTTGACGGTCTCTTGCATATTACGGATCTCTCGTGGGGTAGGGTAAATCATCCATCAGAAGTAGTGTCCATTGATGAAGAGATTGAAGTAACTATCTTGAATTATAATCAAGAGACTGACAGAATATCTCTGGGATACAAACAACTTCAGCCGCATCCCTGGGAAGGTATTGAAGATCGTTTCCCTGTTGATTCTGTCATCAAGGGCAAGGTGGTGAGCATAACGAACTACGGCGCTTTTGTAGAGCTGGAAAAGGGCGTTGAAGGATTGATACATATCTCGGAGATGTCATGGACTCAGCATATTAGACATCCGTCGAATATACTTTCTCTTGGCGGTGAGGTGGAGGCAAAGGTACTGAAAATATTACCCGAGGAAAAGAAAATATCTCTTGGGCTTAAACAGCTTACTCCTGATCCATGGGAAAACATAGAAGAAAAATATCAGGTTAGTACAATCCATTCCGGAGTTGTGAGAAATTTAACGCAATTCGGAGCCTTTGTGGAGATGGAAGAGGGTGTTGAAGGATTAGTGCATATCTCTGATCTTTCCTGGACCAAGAAAGTGCGGCACCCGAAAGAAATAGTTAAAAAGGCTGATGAAATTGAAGTAATGGTGCTTGATATCAGCAGAGAGAACAGAAGAATATCGCTCGGTGTGAAGCAGGTTTCTGAAGACCCGTGGCCGTTATTAGAAGAAAAATTCGGACTTGATCAGCATACGGATGGCACGATAACAAAAGTGCTGGACAAAGGAGTAACGGTTGATCTGCCTGAAGGTGCCGAAGGCTTTGTTCCTCTTTCAAAGCTTACCAATCATAAAGTCAGGCGTGCCGCGGAAATCGTTGAAGAAGGGGATGAGCTGAAGCTGAAGGTAATTGAGTTCAGCAAAGAGGAAAAAAAGATAATTCTTTCCTATGTGGATTATTTAAGTGACTCCGGTGAAGAAGAACCCGCTGATCGTCTTGAGAAAGCTCAACAAAAAAGAGCCGAGAACGCCGAAGCGGCTGTCGCCGCAGAAGTTGGTGAAGAAGCGGCCGTTGCGAAAGATGCAGATGAATCCGGTTCGGATGATCCGGAAATAGTCGAAGATTCCGAAGAGAGCGCCGAAGAAGATTCCGATTCAGAAGAGAAATCTGAAGATAATTCTGAGAATGTCGCTGAAGAAGAAGCTAAGGAAGATTCTGATTCAGAAGAAAAAAGCGAAGATTCAGAAGAAACGGCGGAAGAAGAGGAAAAAGAGAGTGACAGCGATGAAGATGATAAGGAATCTGAATAACCGAGTCGCACTGTAACTCCTATGAATTTGTGGGATAAATAGGGTAATGCAGCCTGAATCCCTTGAAGAATCAAGGGATATTAATAACGGCTGCAGGGAAAGTTTTGATAGCCTTAACCTCAGAAAATAGTCGATACCCGGTTGACGGGATCAGCGACGTATTAAGATCAAATATTTGGTCTGAAACTAATTATCAGCATAAATTAAAGTTATACATAACCTGCACTTCTAATATAATATGAATTTTTTCCGTAAATTTATTGGGACCATTTCGAATAATCTCTCAATCAAGATTAGTTCTCTTGCCATAGCGCTTACTCTCTGGATATTTGTAGTTACCGGGAGCGAGTATGTTCATGTTATAGAGGTTCCGATAAAGCTCCGAAATGTCCAACCCGACAGGGTGTTGGCGGAGCAAATTCCCGATTTTGCCAAAGTAAGAATGCGTGGCACCGGACGGCAATTCTTGAATAATATGCTCCGCACGACTTTTGCTGATGTGGGGATAATGCTTGAGATGAGTCGGATACGCTTCTTTTATGACTTCGAGCTTGAGCCTTATTTAAAGAGATTTCCGGATCGGCTTTCAGTGCCCCGCGATTTCGGATTAGAGCTTGTTGAGATAGTCTCACCCGATACGATAAGAGTACGCCTGGACTCGTTTATTGAAAAAAAAGTGACAGTATCTCCGAATGTAAAGGTCTCTATGGATCCCGGCTATATCCAGGTTGGTGGATTTAAGATTGAACCTTCTGTCGTAAAAATTTCCGGTCCGGCATCCATATTAAATAATATCAGTCAGATATTCACGGAAGAAAAAAGTTTTGAGGCGAGGAGAAACAGCGTTAACGAAACTATCGACCTCTATATCGAAAAGTCCGAATTGGTTCAATTAGATCCCTCAAACGTTCGGCTGACAGCGAGTATACAAAGTATTGGAGTGCGGACTATAGAAGGAATTGAGGTTATAGTCAAAAACGTGCCGGAAAATCTCAAAGCTATCGTAAATCCCTCTAAGGTATCAGTGGAACTTCAGGGTGGTATAACATTTTTGACCAATTTGGATAGTGAAGACATAAACGCTTCCATAGATTACGCGAGAGACTGGAAAGAAAACCAGCGTCTTTATAAACTAAATATCGAAGTACCGAAAGATGTAATAAAATGGAATAATCTAAATCCTTCCACGGTAGAAGTGATTGTGATAAGGGAACGGGTAAAAAGTGAGAATTCTGGGAATTGAGACCTCATGTGATGAGACAGCTGCGTCGGTAATTGAGGAGTATAAAATATTATCGAATATTGTCTCATCCCAAATAGTTCATAAGAAGTACGGTGGAATAGTTCCGGAATTTGCGTCGAGAGAGCAAATAGGAGCAATCGTTCCTATAGTAGAAGCAGCGCTCGCTGATGCTGACACTTCGCTTAAAGATATTGACGGAATTGCGGTAACCTGCGGACCGGGTCTGGCAGGTTCCTTGCTTACCGGACTGAACTTTGCCAAGGGACTTTCCCTCGCTTCGGATAAAAAATATATTGCCGTAAATCATTTAGAAGGACATTTATTTGCCCACAGATTGTCCAATCCTGATTTCAACCCACCTTTTTTGTTTCTATTAATATCAGGAGGACACACTCAGCTCATTCACGTTATCAACTGGGGAGAATATAAGATAATCGGCGCCACTTTGGATGATGCAGCGGGAGAAGCATTTGATAAAGTAGCGAAAATGCTTGGAATGGAATATCCGGGAGGCCCTAAGATTGATGAATCCGCTCAAAATGGAGATCCGGATTACATCAAATTTCCCCGGGCGCTTCTTGGAAAGGGATATGACTTTAGCTTTAGCGGGTTAAAGACATCGGTACTTTATTATCTGAAAAAGCAAAAAGAGTCTGCGATAAAAAAACATCTTGAAGATATTTCCGCATCGTTTCAGAAAGCGGTTGTGGATGTGCTCACTGCTAAATCTATTAACGCGGCAAATCATTTGAATCTCAACCGGATTGCGGTTGGCGGAGGTGTATCGGCAAATTCGGCACTGAGAGCCGAGTTATCGTCGAAAGGAGAGGCAGAGGGAATCGAGGTTGTTTTCCCTCCTCTGTCACTCACCACCGATAACGGCGCGATGATCGCAGCGGTAGGCTCTTATTATCTGGAGCGGGGAATATTCTCTCCTTTAAGTATGAATGTCTATCCAAATCTTGCAATTGGTGAGGTAATTCCACAGTAGATTTGATGATGGATTTTTTTAAAGGCTTTTCCTTAACAACTGTTAATGGCGTGCCTCTTACCCTTTTATTAACAACGCTGTCCGCATTCGTAGTCTATTATTTTTATAAAAACATTTACCCTCCGAAATCCAAATCATTTCGGATAATTCTCCGAACCTTACGCTCATTAGTTTTTATTTTCCTGAGTATCCAGCTTTCGATGGTAGTTATCAACTGGTCCACTCTGTCGGAAAAAAAGAAGGTAGTAGGAATTCTTCTTGACGGAAGTAAAAGTATGGCTCAATATGAAAATAATCCGTTCATCGAAACAGTTGAAATGGTTCATCGAATAACTTCTGCAATCGGAACTGAAGTAGAAGTTAAAAAATATATATTTGATTCAGAATTAAGAGATTTAAGCGCAGATGACCGTGCAGAAGGGGATTTAACCGATATATCAAAATCACTGAAAAAATTGTTAAAGGAGAACAGATCTGAAACGGTGTCCGCCGTTATATTGCTTAGTGACGGGCAGTGGAATCAGGGTGAGCCGCCGGATTTGAAATCTAATTTTTCCGCTGTTCCTATTCATGTGGTGGGTATCGGCAAGAAAGAGAAAAGTCGGGATATACGAATCTCGTCCGTGAACGCTAAATCTGTGATGTTTTTAGGTGATTCGATGAAAATCACGCTGTCGCTGTTATCTGACGGGTTTAGCGGTAAAAACGCAGAAATAAGAGTGTACGGGGAGGGGATATCAGAGAAAATAAAAAATATATCTCTTCCTGAAGACGGCTTTCTGAAGGATGTGGATTTTTATTTGTCATTCGACAGCGAAGGAGAAAAGAATCTTCAGATTGAATTATCAAATCTTGAAGGTGAATCTACCTATTCAAATAATAGGCGAAGAAAAATAATTAATGTTATCTCAAAAAAGAAGAATTTGCTTCTTCTTGGCGGAGCGCCGTCCGCCGAATATGTTTTTGTGAAAGATTTGCTCAACAGCCGAGAGGAATTCGATGTCACCTCAATGGTTCAATCGGGTAATAACAAGTGGTATGAAAGAGGTACTCTTCTGTTAGAATCGGATTTCGACCTCTTTATCTTTGTCGGTTTTCCTTCGGATCAGAGTTCGGAGAATGATATCGGAATGCTTCTGCAAGAATTAACGGGAAAGCCGGTTTCGCTGTTGTTTATAAACAGCGGCAGCACAGATTTTGACAAACTCGGTTCATTCGAATCGTTTCTCCCTGTCCGATCAATGAGCGTACCCGGCGCTGTTCGATATAATGAAGGAAATCTGAAATTGGAAGATGACGGAAAATTCCATCCATTTACCAAGCAATCTGATTTTCTGAGTGAAACATTAGAAGCATGGCATAATATGCCTCCTGCTTACTTTCCTCTCTTGAGTTGGAAATTGAAGGAAACAAGCAAAGTGTTGATGTCAATCGAGACAAGGAAGATAAATAGTGATACCAATTTTCCGGCGCTGATAGTCTCGGGGGAAGGTCCGAAAAAGAGCGCGATGATAATGACAGTAGATTCCCGTAATTTTGATCGGTTGCTCAGAGCTGTCGGCGAACCCTCGTCAACCTGGAAGAACACTCTGATTAACGGCGTAAAATGGCTATCATCCAGCGAGCTTCCTAAAAGAATCAATGTGGTAACCGAAAAGAAAATATATAGTCAGGGTGAGAAGATACGGTTCACAGCTCAGGTGTATGATGATTCATACAATCTTATAGATGACGCTAACCTGTCAGTGGAGATCAATTTTGAATCAGATATGTCCAAAGTATTTGAATTTGACTTGCAAAATCGCGCGAATGGCAGCTATATAGGCGAATACCGATCGAAACAGCCGGGAGAATTCTACTATAAAGCGGTTGCGAAAAGAGGTGATATACTGATAGGCGAGTTCGAAGGAAAATTTGGAGTAGAAACTTATTCACCCGAGTTCGATAATTTATTCAGAAACGAAAAGCTGCTCAAGTCTATAGCGGAAAAAAGCGGAGGGATATATTACCCGTTTGAGTCTTTTAATCCGGATTCATTGAACATCGCAAGCGATGTGATAATAGAAAAATCGGACAGAACTTTCGAAGCGTGGAGTAATCAAATATTGATGTTTATTCTGCTTTCTCTCCTTGCCGTGGAATGGTATATGAGAAAGCGCGGAGGGTTATTATAGAATATGCAGCGTCTAATATCCGTTTCACTGAATAATATATAATGTATCGAATTCTTGACACCTAACATAAGCGCTTGTAAATTAGCATCTTGGCTAAAATAATGGAGTAAAATTGAGAAGAATTACCATTTTAGGTACAGGTTACGTCGGGTTGGTAACCGGAACCTGTTTGGCAGACCTGGGAAATCAGATAATCTGCGTAGATATTGACGAATCAAAGATTGCGATGCTCAATAATGGCGAGATACCTATTTTTGAACCGGGATTAAAAGAACTCGTTCAAAATAACGTATCGAAAGGGCGGCTGAGTTTTTCCACTGAAGTGGCTAAATCTATAAGCGAATCGGAGATTATCTTCATTGCGGTTGGAACGCCTTCCACTCCAGAGGGGGAAGTTGACCTGCAATATGTAGAGAGCGCTGCAAAAACTATCGGAGAAAAGCTGAACGGATTTAAAATTATAGTAATTAAGAGCACCGTATCGGTTGGCACAGGTCGTAAAATTGCGAAAATTATAAAGGAAAATTCGAGCTCGGAACAGGATTTCGAAATTGTTTCAAATCCCGAATTCCTGCGGGAAGGTTCGGCGATAAATGATTTTATGCGACCAAATCGAATAGTTTTGGGGAGTGATTCAGAAAAGGCCTTTGATATTATGTCGGAAATATATAGACCGTTATATCTTATTGAAACTCCAATAATAAAGACTTCAATAGAAACGGCCGAGCTGATAAAATACGCCTCAAACGCGTTTCTCTCAGTAAAGATTTCCTTCATAAACGAAGTCGCCAATCTCTGCGATAAAACTGGCGCTGACGTACATGTGGTAGCCAGGGCGATGGGACTTGACGGCCGGATTAGTCCGAAATTCCTTCATCCCGGTCCCGGATTCGGAGGATCGTGTTTTCCAAAGGATACAATGGGACTCGTTCACCTTGCCAAAAATCATGGTGTGAATTCTCTTATAGTCGAAGCGGCAATGGACGTGAATGTCAAGCAAAGGCAGATTATGGTAGATAAACTTAAAAGTCTTTTACCTGAGTTAGGCGGAAAAAAGGTAGCGGTTCTCGGATTGGCGTTTAAACCCAATACTGATGATGTAAGAGAATCACCGTCCCTCGAAGTTATCAAGATTCTTTTGAAAGAGGGTTGCACCGTTCACGCGTATGATCCGATTGCATTAGAAAATTCAAAGAAAATTATTCCTGAAATTGCCTACTTTGAGGATATGATGGACGCTTGCGAAGGAGCGGATGCAATTATGCTGATGACCGAATGGAATGAACTGCGGCAGATTGATTTAGAGCAATTAAAAGAGAAAATGGCGGAACCGAATGTGGTTGATTGCAGGAATATCTATGATCCACGGAGTATGAAGGATTCCGGGTTTAATTATATTTCTGTAGGCAGAACCTTAGATGATATAGCATAACAGAGAATGAGAAAATAGGTGAAGACATATTTTGTAACAGGGGGCGCCGGATTTATCGGCAGCAGATTCGTCAATTTTATATTAGATAAATACGACGATGTTAAAATTGTTAACATCGATAAATTAACATATGCGGGAAATCCTGAGAATATAAAAAACCGGTCGAACGATGAACGACATATCTTTTGTCAGGATGATATTTGCGAAGAAGATCGGATTAATGAGCTGTTCCAACTTCATAATCCGGATATTGTCGTGAATTTTGCTGCTGAGAGCCATGTGGACAGGTCAATCGGACAACCGGCAGATTTTATTCAAACAGACGTAATCGGAACATTTATACTTTTAGAAGCTTCAAGAAGACATGAAATTGAGAAGTTCGTTCAAATAAGTACGGACGAGGTTTACGGCAGTACACTGGGCGATCCGTTTCGGGAAACCGATCCCCTTATGCCGAGCAGTCCGTATTCAGCGAGCAAATCAGCGGCGGACCGGTTAGCGTATTCTTACTTCAAAACTTACGATCTTCCTGTTGTTATAACCCGGGCGTCGAATAACTACGGCTCCCACCAATATCCGGAAAAACTTATACCCTTATTTATTACAAATGCGATGGATGACAAACCTTTGCCATTGTACGGAGACGGACTGAACGTTCGTGATTGGCTTTACGTGGAGGATCATTGTGCAGCTGTTGATTTCATAATTTCCAACGGTGTAGACGGTGAGGTTTATAATGTAGGCGGCGGAAACGAACTGACGAATATCACTATTACGGATACGATACTCGAATTGACTGACAAGAGCAGCAAGCTCGTTAAATATGTGGACGACAGGCCGGGACATGACCGGCGGTATGCCCTTGACTGCGCAAAATTACTGAATCTCGGGTGGAGAGCAGAAACTGACTTCGCAGATGCTATGAAAAACACTGTTGAGTGGTATATGAATAACAGAAGCTGGTGGGAGCCGTTGAAATCGGGGGAATACCTCGAGTATTATAAAAACCATTATGGGATGGAATTATGAGATTTAGGAACAAAAATAATTATAATGCGTTGATAGCAAGGGATAACAGCTATTATACCTGAAGTAGACTTTATGATAAATTTAATAATTACAAGGACTTACATACGGTGAAGAACAATTTTACCCGATTCATACTGACTCAATTGGCGCTGATATTGCTGTTTTTACTGGTTAATACAGTCCAAATCCAGGCTCAGAGACGGGCGACTACGGAAATGGACAGAGTACGAATTGAGATGAATAAAGAAAGACAAAAAAGACTCGCCGATAGAAAAGAGAAAATGCAGGAGAGGATGAAAGAATTATTGGATCAGGTTCTTGATGGTGCATTAAACCCGAAGGAATATATCGTCGGACCGGGAGATCTGTTTTCGATAAATATATGGGGAAGCGTAAATGAACAATATGAAGCAATAGTATCTCCTGTGGGTAATCTTGAAGTTCCGACGGTAGGATCTGTATATATTAGCGGTCTGACGCTTGAAGCGGCAATAAATAAAATATTAAGATTCAGTAAGAAAATATATTCCGACGTTGATGTTTCCGTATCGTTAGAGCAGCTGAGATTATTCAGGGTGTATCTTACAGGCAATGTCTCCCTGCCGGGCACGTATAAGGCCAGGGCGGTTGACAGGATTGCTGATATCATTGATATGGCGCACGGATTGGATGGACTTGCAGACGGGACAAATATAACCGTCACATCCAGTTCCGGGGTTGTCAAAACTTTTGATTATCTGGAATATATAAACAAGGGTGTTACAGATAATAATATTCGATTATCCAACGGCGACGTGATTAACGTTCCGACTCTTGATCTATCCGGGAGCGTAGTGACTATTGAATCCTATGATTCACGTTCAGGATCGTTCTATTTAAAGGATAATGAATATCTTTCCGATCTTTTGGTAAGAACCGGAGTCTATTCAAGGCTTTCGGATATGAGTAGTGTTTATGTCAGACGTGGAAGCGGAGAAAACAATAGAATCATTCAGGTAGGCAGATCGCTCTCGGAAATGAAAAATTTCAGACCGTTGCCGGGAGACAGGATAATCATTCCGCTTTTCAATGAAATGGTGTACATAACTGGGGAGGTGGCACATCCCGGTGCATACCCGTACATTCCCGATATGACGGCTGAAGATTATCTCGGTTACGCCGGGGGCCCGAGAGACAGCGGAAAGGGAAATAAGGTGAAAGTTATCAGGGATGGTTCGGTCGTAAAAGGAAATTCAAAGATCATCGTACAAAGGGGAGACAATGTTATGGTACCGAGGAAGCTCAGCCGCTCGTTCAGAGATATGTATAACATCATATTGCCCATTACGTCCTTAATTTTATCTGCGAAAGCCGCCGGTATTTTTTAATAAGTCGGTCACATTCTTATTAATAAAGAATAAGAAGAACAGGTTATTTTGTATAGGGATATGACTTTTTGATTCTTAAAAAGAACGAAACCATTTTATTGGTTCTTTTAGATTTTTTCACATCGCTTGCGGCGTTGTTAATTTTCTATCTTTTCAAGTTCAGGTTAGGGGTAGTGGATAATCCCGTGCCGCTTTCTTTCGGAGAAATTATTTTACCCTTTCTATCGATGTCGGGTGCATGGGTTCTCGTTTTTTGGTTTGCGGGACTCTATAATATAAAAAGCCCTTCTTCTCGACTCGATGAAGCGATGAGCGTTTTTAAAACGGTATCTGTGGGGACATTGATACTGTTTATCGTTACGATACAGATAACAGAGCTAATGTCATTCGGCAGGCTGCTTGTCATTACATATTGGCTTGGGATGGTAATAACGGTTTCCGGCGGCCGTATTATTTTTCGATCGATGCTGCGGAAACAATTTATCAACGGTATCGGATTACTTCCTTCAATATTGGTCGGGTGGAACGATAGGAGTAGAGCGTTATCCTCGAGGATCAGCTCTTTTCCCGGATTGGGTTACAAGGTGATCGGATATATATCCACGCGGGTTGAAGATGTGGGAAAATCAGATAGCGGAGGAGAGGTATTAGGTTCTATATCAGATCTTCCGAAGATAATTAAGGAATATGGTATAAAAGAAGTAATCCTCTCACTATCGTCAAATGACCATGAACGGTTGTTAGACGTGATAAATTATGTTAATGGAGTGTCAGTCGGGATAAAAATAAGTCCTGATATGTACGATATCATAAGCGGACAGGCACGAACAAACCAGATTTACGGACTTCCTCTCATTGATATCCTTCCTGAATTGATGCCGGCCTGGGAACGGTCTATGAAAAGGGTTGTGGATATTGTTGTCTCCACAATCGTGCTGACGATTTTTTCCCCTATATGGCTTTTGTTGGGCATTATCATCAAAATTGATTCAAAAGGAAAAATTCTTTACAGTCAGGAACGGGCGGGAAGAGACGAACAAATTTTTGAGATATTTAAATACAGGTCAATGAGCGCAGAAGCGGAGAGTGATACAGGACCTGTTTGGGCTGCGGAAGACGACCCGCGTATCACAAGGGTCGGATATTTTCTCAGGAAGAGCAGGTTGGACGAAGTCCCGCAGTTCATTAATGTGCTGATGGGAAATATGAGTTTGGTGGGACCGCGCCCCGAGCGACCGTTTTTCGTGGAAAAGCTGAAAAAAGAAGTTTCTCTTTACAGTAAGCGAATGAGAATTCGCCCCGGCATAACAGGGTGGGCGCAGATTAAACACAAATACGACGAATCTTTGGATGATGTAAAAAGAAAACTTAGATATGATCTCTTTTATATTGAAAATATGTCGCTCCGGATGGACTTCAAGATCATCCTGTCAACAATCAAAGTTATCTTCAGCGGCAAAGGGCACTAAAATTCCGGCATGATATTTATGAAAAGGTTCTTCTCGACGCTGATCATTACACTCCTGCTTTATTCGCATTCCGCAGCTCAATCAACGGATATCGATCCCAATCATTGGGGCTATGATTACCTGGATCTGCTTTCCGCCAGAGGGATGATAGACGGATTTTCTTCCGGATTGAAGCCGGTAACACGAGAGCGGTTCGGGGAGCTGCTGATGATGGCCGAAGAGAAACAGACAAAAAACCCGGAGCTATTGTCTCACACCGAACAGAAAATTCTTCAACGGCTGAAAGGAGATATATTGTCTGATCCCGACAGTCCCGAAACGAAGGTGCTTGATGAATTCAGAGAGCGTCATTTATTTACGTGGAGTGAAGATGAATCCTGGTTCAGCATTGATGCGTTTTTCAATCAGGAGAACGATCTCGGTTTTTTAGATGATAACCGTGAAGAACAAAACATATCCCGAACCACGGGAGGAGCAAGGATAAGAGGATACTTGGGGAGTAATTTATATTTCTATCTCTGGTTCACCAACACTCTCGAAAAAGGGGGAGTATTAGCGCAAAACAATTTTGACCCGTCTCAAGGTCTGCCGGCTGTGGCGTACGACGGCAATCTCTATAGGGATGACGCAATCTCATACTTTAAATACAGAGCGCCCTGGTTTGACATCACTGTAGGACGGCAGAATATAACCTGGGGGCCCGGGAGAAGGAGCGGACTCACCTTTTCCTCAAATAATCCGCCTATGGATGTGATAAGGCTTGATGTGAGATATAGAAAACTCAGCTATTCCGGGTTTATCGGTGATATTCGCGGGAGAGGCGGAAATAAGAAGATAGCAGCCCATCGGCTGGATATTATCCCTATCACAGGCTTGAGGATCGGAGCGGGCGAAACCGTGGTATATAACAGATCAAAATTCGAAATTCTTTATTCGCTTCCATTGATGCCGTTCCACATTGCCGAGCACCATCTTGGAGACAGAGACAATAATTCTATCAACTTCGACATCACATATGACAGGTTATCAAATACGAGCGTATATGCGGAATTATTCATAGACGACTATAAACTGCTAAAAAATCCGTTTACGCACTGGGGGAATAAATGGGCGGTATTGAGCGGCGTTCTGTTTACAAAGCCGCTGAATATGAAAAATTCCACTCTCAGGATCGAATATTCCCGGATAGAGCCATACGTATATACGCACGTGAGATCTGGTAACGAGTATTTCAATTATGACCGTCCCATGGGTCACTGGGCAGGGCCCGACTCCGATGAGCTGTTTCTGTCCTATGTGAACACACTTGACTGGAGGGTAAAGCTGAAACTGTCGTTTGCCATGTTACGCAGAGGACAGCTTGATGATACTTTCTCAAGACCGGTAACGGGAGATTTGAAAGAGTTTTTATCGGGCGTTGTTGAACGCCGCCTGACATTTACGGCAGGATACAGTGTGGAATTCGCGAAAGATCAATATTTTCAGGCAGAATTTCAACGGATGAATTGGAACAATTTCGGCAAGCAAGAAGGGGTCGTCGTTTTTGATAACCGCTTTTATTTCACCTATAGAATAGATATCTAAAAACTTTCCTCCTTTTCCGTTATAATGAACTTCTTGAAATGATGGAGTGAGAGCTTTGTATTTTGGGGGAAAATGAATATATTCCAATCCGATGCTGGATATTAAAGTAATAAGAAATAATCCCGAACTGGTCGCAACTTCTCTCGAATCAAAAGGGGAGAAGGTAGATATAAAGTCGGTCCTCGAACTTGACAAAAAGAGGAGGACGATTCTTGAAGAGGTTGAATCACTGCGTTCCATCAGAAACAAGGTCTCAGACGAGATAAGCAGCGCTAAAAAAGAGGGAAAAAATTCAAATGACCGGATTTCTGAAATGCGGAGCGTTTCCGCCAAGATAAAAGAATTAGATCAACCGCTAAAAGAGGTGGAAACCGAGCTGAGGGAAATCATGCTCCTTTTCCCTAATCTGCCCCACATATCGGTCCCTATCGGCAGAGATGCCGGCGATAATAAGCAGGTGAGAGAGTGGGGGAAAAAGATTGAGAGCGATTTTGAGTTGAAAGACCACCTTGAGCTGGGCGAATCACTGGGCTTATTCGATTTCGGACGCTCTTCAAAGATTTCCGGGTCGGGATTTCCGCTTTACATCGGATTGGGAGCAAAACTTGAGAGAGGATTAATTAATTTTATGTTAGACCTTCAAACGGAAGAAAACGGATATACCGAGATCTTTCCACCCTTTTTAGTAAATTATGAAAGCGCTCTGACTACAGGCCAACTTCCGAAATTTCAGGAAGATATGTACGTTGTTTCTCAGGACGATCTCTACCTGATTCCCACTGCGGAAGTACCGGTAACGAATATCCATCGTGATGAGATATTAGATGACGCCTCGCTCCCGATATCTTACGTCGCTTACTCCGCGTGCTTTAGGCGGGAGGCAGGCTCATACGGAAAAGATACGAGAGGTTTCCTGAGAGTCCACCAATTCAACAAGGTGGAGCTGGTGAAATTCAGTCGTCCCGAAGAGTCTTATGAGGCGTTAGAGAGCATTGTTTCCAATGCCGAAGAAATTTTGAAACGATTAGAGCTGCATTACAAGATCATCGAACTATCAACGGGAGATCTCTCCTTTGCCGCCGCAAAATGCTATGACATTGAAGTGTGGGCGCCCGGTGAGGAAAAATATTTGGAAGTTTCCTCATGCAGCAATTTTGAAGACTTTCAGGCGAGACGAGGTAATATAAGATATCGGAACAGCGATGGAGAGATCGGTTACGTACATACGCTGAACGGAAGCGGACTTGCTACGTCACGGCTGATGGTGGCTCTGCTCGAAACACACCAAACGGACGAAGGATATGTCCATCTCCCGGAACCATTGGTGCCGTATGTGGGAACCGCCATAATCAAGCCGGAAGGATCATAGCTTAGTTATGTTTCGAAAGGTGTTTATAATAATCTTAGGTGTTCCCTTCACAGGATTTGCAAGTATTATCGGATTGCTGGCGTTAATTTTGGATCGAACAGGTAAATCTATGGAACAAATAATAATAGTATGGGCTCGAGTTATCCTGAAGCTGGCAGGCGCAAAAGTTGAGTTGAGAGGTCTTGAACATTTAGAAATAAGCGAAAGTTATGCGTTCGTATCCAACCATGCCAGTCTGCTTGATATACCCGCAGCGATGGCGACGCTGCCGTTTAAGCTGCGGTTTTTAGCAAAAAAAGAATTATTCAAGATTCCGTTGTTCGGTCAGGCGATGTTAGCGGCGGGCCATATTAGAATTGACAGACAAAATCTTGAATCCGCAGTAAAATCGATTGATCAAGCGTCGGTTAGGCTAAAGAAAACCCGCTCATCGGTGATGATATTCGCCGAAGGAACACGCAGTCTCACCGGAGAAATAGGTAAATTCAAAAAAGGCGGAATTATTCTTGCAATAAGAATGGGGATTCCGATTGTGCCGATCTCCATTTCGGGGAGCAGAAAGCTGGCTCCTAAGGGCGGATTGATGAAATCGGGTAATATTATAATAACAATCGGCAAACCGATATCAACGGACGGGCTTGAAAATTCCAATCGGAATGCTCTTGTGCAAGCCACAAGAGATGCCGTTATGAAAAATATGGTGCCGGAAGATGTTATATAGCCGAAGCAACAGCTCATATCGGGCTATTTCCGAATCAATCAAACCTTATACAGGTGAATCTCTTAAAGAGAGCGATATCGCTCTCCGGTGGTTGAAGTGGAGTAAATCGTTATCGGGAAAGCTGTATACCGGCGATGGGAAAAAAGTGGTGGTGATCGAGCCGGGAGTCGTGAACAGAGATTCCGGACCGGATTTCAAAGATGCAATGCTGCTGATAAACGGGGAGGCGCTGAGAGGAGACGTGGAGATTCACTTGGATTCCAAATCCTGGTATAACCATATGCATCACACCAATCCTTCATACAATGACGTAATCCTTCACGTTGTAGTGTTCGATTCAGGAAAGACAATCTGTCTGACCAGTGACGGGAAAAATATTCCCACGGTTAAATTTCCGCTTTCTCCGGATTGGGAAGCAAGGATTCAAAATAAATTATCCTGGCCATGGGATGACGGCTGTTATCACGAGATGACAAGAATGAATTCCGGAGAGGTATATATGCTTCTTCTGCGGCTGGGCAAGGATCGATTCAATAAAAAAAAGAATGAATTCAAGTTTCAAAGAGAAACGGGATTAAGTTACGGCGAACTGTTTTATAGAGGATTCGCACGAGCGTTGGGATATTCCAAGAATTCGAACCAATTCAGTAAATTTTGTAAATTGCTTCCATTGAATAAAATTAAGAAAATCACACAGAATATTTCCGATTTTCAGGGCAAAAAACTACTTCTAAATTCAATTTTGTATGGCATATCCGGTTTGTATGAAACAGGTGAAGAGGATGAAATGCGGCGAAAGATCGCAGAGAATTGGAAAAAGTATGATAAATCAGAGCTGCCCCATCCTATGAAAGGCCATGAGTGGAATTTTTTCAGACTTCGCCCTCTGAATTTTCCGACGCGTCGTATGGCGGCTTTAGGAGAATTTTTGCTGCGATATGATCCGGACAGGTTTCTGCATTTGGCATCTTTCGCCGCGAAAAAATCTCTTAATCCGGAGCGGTTCATCAAGGTTATCGAAAATTCCCTTATTTTAGCCGGAGACGGTTACTGGAGTAAAATGGCCAGGTTTGGAAAGAATATGCCGAGAGAGACGGCCCTGATAGGAAAAAACAAAGCACGATCAATTGTTCTGAACGTAGTACTTCCGATATTAAGCGTCTTAGCGGAAGAGGAACAGGATAGCGTCCTCGCAAGCAGAATTAATCGGACTCTCTTTGTTTATCCGGCTGAGCAGGATAACTCTATATTAAAACATGTGAGAAGATTCGTTCTGCCCAGCTCGCCGGACAATCCTATGTTTTCCGGTTCATCGCTGATTCAGCAAGGAATGCTGCAGCTTTACAACCGCTGGTGCTCAAGGAGGGAATCTCTTAACTGTCCGTTGTCGTTGGAGTCCAGGGGAATTTCCTTTGGGTAAAGCGATACGGGCGGAAGATGCTCTCCAGCTGAGGGAAGAGGCTCGCACAGATGGAAAAAAAGTGGTTTTTACAAACGGAGTATTTGATCTGCTGCATGTAGGCCATCTTGATTACCTGACTAAAAGCAAAAAAATGGCGGATCTTCTTATTGTCGGACTGAATTCGGATTCATCCGCCAACCTTCTAAAGGGTGAAGGGAGACCGCTGAACAGCGAAATGGACAGAGCCGAACTCCTCTCCGGATTTAAATGTGTGGATGCGGTTGTAATCTTTCCTGAAGAGACGCCTTTGGAATTGATAAAAATTTTAAAACCGGATTTTTTAGTCAAAGGTTCCGATTATTCATTAAATGAAATCGTAGGGAGGGAGTTTGTAGAGTCATACGGGGGGAAAGTCCTATCGATTGAGCTCAGGAGAGGCTACTCTACAAACAGTCTAATAGAGAAGATTTCGGGAGGTAACTAATATGCTGTCACCACACTTAAACGATGAAGGAATATTTAAAAAGTGATTGACAATACAGGAGATAGAGTATATTTTTCAAGCGGTTTGTTAAATAAAAGTGTGTAAGAGTATGATATATAATAAGTTCGGTGCTTTAATATTGCTACTTGCTCTGTGGAGCTGTTCCCCGGCTGCTAATTCGGATAACAATTTATCCGACACGGCTGCTGGTCCGATGACGAGCAGGTCTGTTCTTGATGACAGCTGGGAAGACCTTCGTGATGCCAAAATACATTATGCTCAGGCTCTGATCGCAGAAGAGAGGTCCGATACTCTTCGGATGAAAGAGGAATATGAAATGGCAGTCTCAATCCTTGGTGAGATAGAGATACACGAATGGACTTCGGCGCTCTTTGATGACGAATTTCAGGCGACTGCCAATAAAGTCTCGAAAGATTATCAATTTTCACTCCGCAGGTTGCAGTTAAAATACGGCAATGGCTCAGATATGTCTTTGATGGAGAAATTAGAACTTTTCGATTCAATTGATGACGCAGACGGATTGGGAATGAAAGTGCTGCAGGAATTTGCGGATAACCTGGATACAAAGATCCCCCTGGATATTAACTCCAGAGTTATGAGAATCATACGGTTTTTCCAGACAGAGGCGTCTGAATCGTTTGAGCTCTGGCTTAAGCGAAAAGGCGTTTACGAGGAGATGTTCGTAAAAATACTTGAAGAAGAAGATTTACCCAAGGAACTGGTTTATTTAGCCATGGTTGAAAGCGGGTTTTCGCCAAGAGCTTATTCATGGGCGCACGCAGCAGGCCCATGGCAGTTTATTTACGGAACAGGCAGGCTTTACGGACTGAAGAGAGACTGGTGGGTGGATGAGAGAAGAAATCCGAAAAAATCCACCTATGCAGCGGCAAAATATATAAAAGATCTATATGCTCAATTCGGTGACTGGTATCTTGTTATGGCAGCTTATAACTCGGGAGAGGGAAGGGTGAAGCGTGCATTAAAGAGAGAAGGAACCAATGATTATTGGGAGTTAACCACTCTTCCGAGAGAGACGAGAAACTACGTTCCATCCTTTATAGCGGCAACTATCATAGGAGAAAACCCGACAGCCTTCGGGTTTAACGTTACCCCGGAATCTCCGCTGTCATTCGAAGAAGTTATTATAAAGGGAAGCATTAAGCTAAGCGTAATTTCCAAGGCGGCGGAAGTCAGTCTTAAAGAACTTATCTCATTGAACCCGGAACTCAGGCGAAAATCCACTCCACCGAGGAACAAGGGCTACTCATTACTTCTGCCAAAAGGCACCAGGGAACGGTTCAAAAAGAACTTCGCCGCACTGCCTGAATCGGAAAGAACGGGTTATGTGAGACATAAAGTTAAACGGGGCGAAGCGCTTTCAACCATTGCCACTAAATACGGTGTTTCGGTGAGTCAGATAGTTTCATTAAACGACATTCGCAACAGGAACAGTATCAGGGCAGGCAAACTGCTTGTTATTCCGACCGGAGGAAAAGTATTCGGCGCCGCTCCATCAAAAAGGATAGAGAGCCGGACATCCGTTCCCCAAAAGAGTAAAGCTCTGAAATACCGCGTCAGAAAGGGTGATACGCTGGGCCACATCGCGGAATATTTCAACACTACGGCTCTTAAGCTCAGAAAGTGGAACGGACTGAGGTACAGTAAACCGATCTATGCGGGAGAACTGATAAAGATTTATTATCCGGAGTATTTGAACATTTCACAACCTAAATTTTCGGTGGCTGATCCCCGCCTCTTTCTCGCGCATCATCGGATAGAAGAGAGGGAAAGTTTATCCTCGCTTGCAAATAAATACGACGTAAAATCAGATGAAATCAGACTCTGGAATTCGCTTAAAAGCAGCGAAATTAAAAAGGGTAGAGTAATACAACTCTGGACGATGAAGGTGACACAAAACCAATCGACGGTGAGTGCTAAAGATTTGAAGGTGCATACGGTACGCAGAGGAGATACGCTCTGGGATATTGCAAAAAAGAATGGTGTAACGCTATCACAAATGATTGCATGGAATCCCTGGGCGGAAGATTCCCAGATAAAACCCGGGGACAGGCTCAAAATTTATAACTGAGACAGATGGCAGCAAATAAAAATAAACTTTTGACGGTAACGCTTCTAACAGGCGCTTTTTTCGTGTTTCTGTTTCTGCTGCTGATTTCTTATAACTATTTTTCACACGGAAAATTAGAGTTATCTTCCGGTAAGCCCAGAATAGCTATAGTAGAACTAATTGGTCCGATCTACGAATCAAGACCGATAATCAAGCAGTTTAAGCGGTTTGCGGCGGATGATGACATTGATGCGATTTTATTCCGAATCTCAAGTCCGGGAGGAGGAGTTTCGGCATCTCAGGAAATATATGAAGAAGTACGAAGAATTCGGGATTCCGGTAAAATTATAGTAGCCTCCATGGGGCCGATGGCAGCGAGTGGTGGATATTATGTTGCCTTAGGAGCTAATAAGATAATGTCCAGTCCCGCCACAGTTACCGGTTCCATAGGAGTAATTGTGGGTCTGCCGAATTATGAAGGGCTGATGAAGAAACTCGGGTTAGGGTTTGAGAACATCACAAGCGGTCCGCGAAAAGACAGCGGCTCGCCTTATCGGAAACTTGAACCGGATGACAGAAAAATATTTCAGGATGTGGTTGATGATCTTTACGCTCAATTTGTAAACGCGGTATCCGTAGAAAGAGGGATATCCATAGAGAGAGTCCGTGAATTGGCCGATGGCAGAATCTATTCCGGTTCACAGGCAAAGGAGCTGGGACTTGTTGATACTCTGGGAACTTATGATGACGCTATTGATTATGCAGTGGAACTCGCAAATAAGACGGGGGAACCTACCCTTATCAAAGCGAGAAAAAGGAGATCGTCGCTTATTGATTTATTGTTCGGAGATGCTCGTAACCTGATTGATATATTGCAACCGACAGCATTACCTGAATATAAACTGAACGTAAATTTTTAGCCCGGAGGATTAAAGTGACAAAAGCCGACATTGTCGATGTAATAGCAGAAGCAACTGGACTGACAAAAGTAGAAACTGAAGCAGTAATAGAAGGCTTTTTAAGTACGATTAAAAACGCCCTGCAAGAGGGTGAAAAAGTTGAATTTCGGGGTTTCGGAAGCTTTAGCGTGAAAAAAAGGATGCCGAAAAAAGCGAGGAATCCCGGGACGGGTGAAGTAATTTACCTTCCGGAGCGATATGTGCCTGTATTTAAGGCATCCAAATTGCTGAAAGAGCTGATTTCAAAGAACTTGAAAATAGAGAAATAAACATTCAAAAAAAATAGGAGAACACCTGCTTTATGCCATGCGGTAAGAAGAGAAAAAGAAAGAAAATCAATACTCATAAGCGTAAGAAACGGCTTCGTATGAATCGTCATAAGAAGAAAAACCGTTAATCTTTAGCATCTAAATATATATATCAGTTTAAATAACAATTAGACTCAGATAAATTTGATCGGCTGAGAAAGCGAGGTGGAAAAGGTGGCAGCTAAAATAATAACGATTATCACTTTCACTTTTATAGTTCTAATGCCATTCAATTTCCTACAAGGATGGGGCTTTAAAGCCCATGTAAGGATAAATTCTGACGCGATAGATACTCTTCCTGTGGGAATGAAAGCGTTTTTCGAAGAGGAAAGAGTCTATATCTCCGAGCATGCGGTGGATGCTGACAAATGGAAATCTACCGATAAAAAAGAATTTTGGCGCCATTTTATAGATATGGATTTGTACGGTACGTATCCATTTAACGAATTACCGAGGGATTACGATGAAGCCGTTAAAAAATTTGGCGCAGATATGGTAAATATCAGCGGGACTCTCCCATGGCGTATTGCCGAATTCACCCGAAAACTTGCTGATGAGATGAGGGAAGGAGATGGTGAAAAGATTCGCATAACTGCGGCAGCATTGGGTCATTATGTGGCGGACGCACATAGCCCTCTTCATTCTGTGGAAAACTATAACGGGCAATATACAAATAATTTTGGCGTTCATAAGCAGTTTGAAAGCAGAATGATAGATGCGAATATGGCTTCATATAAGCCTGCGCTCGGGAGAGCAACCTCAATAGATGACCCGCTAAACCATGCATTTGATACTATGCTGCACAGCTACAAGCTTGTTATTCCGATCCTTGAATCCGAAACAGAAGCGAGAAAGCTATTGACGACCGTTCAGATAGATTCCCTCAATGATTATAGGGCAAAAGGTATTCCGGCTTATTTGGAAGTTCTTTATTCAGATCTGGGAAAAATCGGCTGGAATCAAATGAATTCATCATCTTCTGACATCGGCCGCTATTGGGCCACCGCCTGGGAATTAGCCGGCAAGCCTACTCTTCCTGAATGAGCGCAGAAACCAAGATATACTCGGTATCTGAAGTTACTACGCTTATTAAATCAATTTTAGAAATGAATATTCCTCCTGTGTGGGTCGAGGGAGAAATATCCTCATGGACAAAAGCCGCATCCGGTCACGCTTATTTTAGTCTCAAAGATTCCAATGCGCAGCTTCCCTGCGTTATCTGGAAACAAAACGCCGCTTCACTTCTTTTTAAACCCGAAGAAGGAATGAATGTGCGCGTTAACGGCGGAATTTCGGTTTATGAAAAATCGGGAAAGTACCAGCTGATTGCGTCTCAGGTTCAGCCTGCGGGCGTGGGCGACCTTTATCAACAATTCGAAAAATTAAAAACGCGATTGTCCGCTGAAGGATTGTTTGATGAGGATAAGAAAACCGCTCTCCCTCAGATTCCGTTCATTATCGGAGTGGTAACATCTCCTGACGGAGCGGTAATATCTGATATAATCAATGTCTTGAATCGCAGGGCGCCATACGTGACAGTTAAGCTGGAACCGACCCGGGTGCAGGGGGTCGGCTCGGCTGAGGAGATAGCAACCGCACTGAAAAAAATGGATTCTGAAGGCGAAGTGGATCTGATAATAATAGGAAGAGGAGGAGGCTCAATCGAAGATCTATGGTCGTTCAACGAGGAAGTGGTGGCAAGAGCCATCTTTGATTGCAATACTCCGGTAATCAGTTCAGTAGGCCATGAAATTGATTATACCATAGCGGATTTTGTAGCTGATCTTCGAGCGCCTACCCCATCGGCTGCAGCGGAACTTGCCGCGCCCAAAATGGACGATCTGCTCTATGCTATAGGTGAATATTCAAAAACAGTATATGAACTGATTTCAGACTATATTAGGGAATACGAACGGCAAATTGATGAATACGAACGAAATTTCAGCTGGGAACGATATAATTCTATGATTGAAGAAGAAAAAAAGAAAATAAGCGACCATTTGAATATGATTTTTATGCAGCAGGAACATAATTTAAATCTTTTAAATCTCAGGGTGGAAAGTCTGAGCAATAATTTGGATGCTCTAAATCCCGATGCGGTGCTGGCAAGAGGATATTCGGTCGTCAGTTCTGTTGCAAGCGGAAAAGTTATTTCAGCATTTAACCAGGTTGAAAAAGGCGAAGAGATAAATATTAAATTACATGTGGGCAATTTAATCGGGAACGTAAAGGAGGTATCGAACGGTGTCAGATAAAATAGCTAAAAGTAAATCTTTCGAGGATGCGCTCAACAGACTTTCTGAAATCGTGAAAGAACTTGACAGTAGCGATACAAAACTGGAAGATTCCATGAAGTTATTCGAGGAGGGAGTGACCCTATCCAAATATTGTCGGGAAGTATTGAAAAATGCGGCAGAGAGAGTGGAATTATTAAATGACGAAGATGATTCCGAGGAATAGATGCGTTGAATTACGGAATAATTGCCAATCCCAAGAAACGAAAAGAACTTCTTAAAATTCTTCCGGATCTGATTTCATGGTTGGAGAGCCATGAAAACAATGTTATAGTTGAATCCGATCTTCTCGAAATCGGAAGTGAAGCGTTAAAAGGGATAAACAGCGCTTCAAGAGAGTCTATTCCTGAAAATTGCGATATTATCTTAGCTCTCGGCGGTGACGGCACTATCTTAAGCGCTGCGCGAGTTGTAGGAAACAGCGGCGTACTTATCGCGGGTATAAATCTTGGAGGTTTAGGTTTCCTTGCCGAGGTAGCTGTGGAAGAGATATACGACAGGCTTCAATTTATTCAGGATGGAGAATACCTTGTTGAGGAACGGATGGTATTGAAGGCAACTACAGACGCCACTCCGGGAAAGGAATACAGAGCGTTAAACGATATAGTAATTGAAAGAGGTTTTTACACACGGATGAGGAACCTCTCGGTGACCGTAGACGGCGCTTTTTTTAACAACTATACCGCTGACGGGATAATTGTAGCAACACCCACAGGTTCTACGGCATATTCGCTCTCTGCCGGCGGACCTATTATCGTTCCTCCTTTGCAGACTATGCTTATAACTCCCATATCTCCTCACAGCCTGTCGCAACGCGCGGTGGTTCTGAAGTATGATTCGAAAATACAAATCACTTTTGAGGATTCACCCGACGATATGCTGTTGTCCATTGATGGGCAGGAGAGCGTAAAAATCAAGAGCGACCAATCAATTAGTATAAGCAGAGCGGAAGAAAACATCAAACTTATAAAATGGAAGGATAAATCCTTTTTCGACACGTTGAGAACTAAGCTGAACTGGGGTGTTGAAAGCAGGTCATGAAAGAAACGGGGATTGAAAATCGTGTATCTTGAGTATTGGGGGCTAAATAAAAAACCGTTCGAAAATACACCCGACCCGGAATATTTCTATTTTTCAGACGGGCATAAAGAAGGCTACGAACGGATGATGTACGCCGTCACGGAAAATAAAGGGGGGGCGATGCTGACAGGCGAGTATGGGTGCGGAAAAACTACTCTGCTGAGAATCATAGCCGGAAAAACGATGAACGATGACAGAGAAATCGTGGTGGTGAACAACCCGAATTACGAGCCGGAAGAGTTACTGGCTGAAATTATCTACCAACTCGGCGAAGAAGCGTCGGAAAAATCCAGAGTGGAACTTTCCAAACAGATTGAAGACATTCTCTACAGAAAATTTCAGTCCGGCAGAGAAGTAATAATTATGATAGATGAAGCTCAACTAATGAGAAATGATAACGTTTTTGAAGAACTCAGACTGTTGCTGAATCACCAGCTGAATGACCGGTTTTTAGTTACGATTTTGCTTGTCGGTCAACCCGAATTGAGAGAGAGAGTTACAAAGATGCCTCAATTTGAGCAACGTTTTGCGATAAAATATCATCTCCATTCATTCAACTTGGAAGAAACGGGGAAGTATATATCACACAGGCTGAGCATAGCAGGTCTGGATTCTAAAATTGTGAATGACGATGCGATAGAGGCTGTTTTCAATGCTTCCTATGGAGTTCCGCGGAAAATTAACAGCATATGCGATCTTGCATTGATGACAGCGGCGCGAAGAAACATTAAAATAGTTGATTCTGCACTTATAAATATGGTAATATAGATTAGAAGTCGGTATGAAAAGTATGAAAAAGCAAATTGTTGAGAGCTATATTGAGAGTTAAATATTTTTCTATTGGTTCAGTATGATGAGGTCAATAGATTTATTCCGTTCTTCAAGCAGCGCCCCATCGGCAACGAAAGAAAAACAAAACATTGTAGCGGAAGCTAAAGGTATATTGGCTGTGGTAGGGGATTCTCAGATCCAAAGTACGATTGAGCAGTCTTTAGAAAGTATCGGTTTAGAACTTATTTTTGTCACATCCGGCGAAGCTGCGGATGAATTTCTCAACAAAAGATCGGCGGTATTGGTTATTTCAGAGATTGATCTGCCGATAATGAACGGGCTGAGCCTGGCACGCAGGATAAAAGAAGATGCAACTCTCGGAGATGTACCGGTACTTCTCATAAGTAATTCATCTGACGGTCCCGATAAGGTGATGGGGATGGAAACCGGCGCTGATGATTACATTACTCTGCCCATCAATCCATCGGACTTAAGAAGCAGAGTGATGGCGCTATTAGCGAGAACCAAGATTGAACCGGAAAATGAGGATAATTCAGATTTAAATGAGTTTGAAGAAGTAGATGACCGTGAGGAAACGGTGATCGGGGCGGGAGCTCAATCTATACCTGTTGATGAATTGGGCTTGGGAGACGCTGAAGAGGCGCCTACTGAAACACCCGATTCCCAAGAGGAAACAGTGACCGAACAGTCAGAATCTATTATAATGGAGGAGCTAAATCCAGTTGATGATTTGAGTTCAGCAGAGACGGATACTTCTTTCCCGGAAGATAAACCGGCTTTGGAAGAAGCTCAGCCCGGGCAACCCCGATCCGCCATCGTGGAGGAAGCGAATCCGTTCGCTGTTCAAGAATCTTCACAAATCCAGGACAACGCGGCACCTCCTATTGATGAAAAACCCGAATCTCCCTCCGGGGAAGAAGCAGCTGCTGTCAGCACCTTAGAAGTAGATGAACATAGTGCGCCCGCTTTGCCTGAACCTCTTCCTTTGGACGATAGTCAAAGCAATTTATCTCCTCCCGTTATCGAACCTGAAACAGAAGCTCCTGTTCCGAACGCCGTTAACGACCCCGGCACAGAATCCATGATCAATGATATATTCGGAAGCAGCACGGATAGCAAAGTGGCTCAGGAGAACACGCGGCGGCAAGCCGCTACTCAAATGGAGACTCCTGCTCCACCTATTCCTCCTGTAGAAACAGATAGCACGGTGCAAAGCGCTAATATTCAGCCTCCGCCGGTATCGCCACTGCCGGCTCAACCTGTCGCTCCTGCTGAAACTGTCACGCCGCCGAATCCTGCTGATATTCCACCTCAGGCTCAACCTCAGCAAACAGCGCAGCCGCTGCCTCAACAGCCGGTAACGCATCAACAGGCAATCGAAACCGGTACGCTTATTCCGGCTGACCAACAGCCTGTGCAAGCTCCGCCTGTTATTCCTCCTCCCGTTCCGATTCAAACTCAACCTCAGGTCGCACCTCCTATTCCATCTGAAGCAGACGCACTCCAGGTGGATGTGAATGAGGCGGCATTGGCTGGATATGATTATGAGGCGAGAGTGGATGATAAGGAAGTATATAATACGACTATTTCCGATTTGAAAGAATTTGAGACCGGAGTTACCGAAGGCGGCGCTATCGGTTTTGATAAATTGATTTCTGATGCAAGGAATATTGTCAGTTCAGTGCAGCAATCGAATTATCTTCATATTAAAGCGATAGGAAGACGGGAAGCTCATGATTTCCCGGTCCATTCCATAAATGTAGCAATCTTTTCGGTCAAGTTGGCTACAGGTTTAAATTATGAAAATAAATTACTTACCGAGTTAGCTGTTTCAGCGCTCCTGCATGATGTGGGAATGCTGCTTTTGCCTGAAGGAATAAGGCATGCCAAAAGCAAACTTTCCGATGAAGAGTTCGCAACACTCAGAACACACCCGAGCATCGGAAGCGAGTACATTGCAAAAGCATTGCAATCTAATCCGGAGTTAACACAATTCAACTTTTTGCCTTCAGTAGTGTTGCAGGAACATGAAAGGTATGACGGGACAGGCTATCCTAACGGAACAGCGAAAGACGAGATACACGATTACGCCAAGATAATTTCTATCATAGATATGTATGAGGCGGTGTCTCATCCCTCTACGTATAGAGATGAATACCTTGCGTATGAAGCGCTCCAAAAGGTGGTAGCTCTCAAAGACACGTACTTTGATGTCAAATTTCTCAGAGCGTTAGTCCGGGAAATATCTGTCTTTCCTTTGGAATCGCTTGTGAGATTGAATAATGGTGAAATCGGTCAGGTAATAGGTCTTGACGGCTCTCATCCAATGCGTCCAAAACTGAAAATATTGTATAATGAGGACGGCGATAAATATCCTGAGGAAAAAGTAATAGAATTAGCTAAATCACCGTTTCTATACATAGAAACGCCGATTACCGAAGAGGAAATAGTTAAAAAATCAGATAATTAGTTTAATCAGTTTAAGGAAAAAAAATGGCTTTTAAAAAAATAATGATAGTTGACGATGAAGAGGATATAAGAAAAACTCTGTCACTCTTTCTTGAATCCAAATGCGAAGAAATAATTGAAGCAGACGGAGTTGGACAAACAATTTATCACCTCAACAGGGAAATCCCCGATTTGATATTTTTGGATGTAATGCTGCCGGGATTGGACGGAATTGAAATACTTCAAATGATAAAAAAATACAATGAGAATGTGCCGATTATTATGATGTCGGGATATGCTACTGAGGAAATGGCAAAAAAATCATTGAGCATCGGAGCCTATGATTATGTCAGGAAACCTTTTAACCTCGACAGGATAAGCTCTTTGATGTCAGTTATAGAACTCGCTAAATTTGTTTAGGCAATCAGACGATTATATTCTTTCATAATGCATCTGTCCATAACGACGTCAAGACCGCTATTATGGGCGTGTTCTGCCGCCTGGTTATTTATTACACCTTCCTGAAACCAGATACCTTTTGCCCCGATAGAAACAGCTTCTTCTGCAACACAGAATACTTCTGAAGGTTTTCTGAAAACGTCCACAATATCAACTTCCGTTTCGATATCCAATAGACTGGAATAAGATTTCATTCCCAAGACCGTTTCATAATTGGGATTGACCGGTATTACCTCATATCCTACGTTCAAGAGAAATTTGGCTATACTGTTGCTTGTTCTCCACGCTTTATCTGATGCTCCATATACCGCGATAGTGTGACTCTCTTGAAGCAGCTTTCGGATTACTTCACTGTTCTGATAATTCAATAACTTTTTATCTCACCCTTAAAATTTATTTTCTGAATCAATTATGATTATATAGCGATGTTACGACAAGTTCAAGCGTAAAGTCTATTCAGGTTTTCTACAGAGATAGATTGCTTCGGTTTGCTTGTGCAAGATATGTGTGGAACGCCCAATCCCATATTTTCAAAACGTTGAATCAATTGTGGTAAGTTTTTTCGCAGTAAATTCATATACTCTCCCCTTTCGAGGTCAACAGTCAGATTGAAAGCGGATGAGTTTTTTTGGATATATATACTTACAGGACCAAGCGGTTCGGGAGCGAGTTTAATAGATAAATTCAGTTCCTCACTCCCGTCATCCAATTCTTTTTTAGAGAACCGCAATGAAGCGTGACCGTCATGAGGTGTGTCCGGAAAAGGAAAAGAGAACAGCAATTCCTCTCCTTTTTGAGTTATGTTCGATTGTAATTGCTCTATCTGTTCCAAAGCGCCCATGATACTCTTTAAAATCGAGTTTTGCTGCTGTGGCGCGACTTTATTCTGTTGGAGTTTAACGTATCTTAATGTTCTGAGAAGTGTACCTTTTACAGAGCCGTTAAATATTTTATTAAGTTTCGATGAAAGGTTTGATCTTTTCCTCAGAGTATGATTCTGAAAAGGCATTTCAAAAAGCGAACGACCCATTTTGAAGGTAGCTTTATCAGCTGAACCCTTAGATAAAGAGAATAGGAGTTCTAATATTTGTTTCAAGCCGTTATCGTTTTGTCCTTCCGGAGATTGTTTGTTCATCGCCATTAAATAATTAGAGATGAGAGTTGATTTTTCGGGGGACAACGGGTCCATAGACTCAAGGGATTTCCAGGAGTTTTTATTTAATGGCAGTTCCAGCTTCGCAGCTTTGACTGCTCTGTCTATAAGCTCGGAACTAACGGAATCAGGGCTTAGCTTAAGCGTATTCAGAAGATAATTAGAAATTTTCAGCACAGTTGCTCGAGATATATCCGCATTGGCAGCAGCCAACCGGGAAACGATTTTCATTTCAAAATCCGTTTTGACAATACCTGTTTCTTTGAGCAGACTTTCTAAATTTGCATTCGTTGGAGCAACACTGTTATTGGAGTTGGCGCCAAGGGAAGCTGCGAGTTGACCTAATATTCTTATCTTATTTATCTCTAAAGCGATTGACTTACCTGATTTGACAGATTGTAAAGCTGAATCAATCGCGGAATTTATGGAACCGGTTAATTCCTTAAATGACGAGTGTTTGCTTTTTGATAATAGTCTACCCAGTTTTCCGGAGCTGCTTTCCGGAACTTCAATGCCTGCCATTTTTGCAAACTCAACCAAACTTCGTAATTCTCCTTTTGTATTTTTGTGCGTACCTGATATTTTCAACGATAAGTTATGAAATTTATTCAGAGATTTTGAGCCGGATAATTTGCCATTGGGAAGCTCGGTATAAAGTCTATTTAAATCTCCCGATATGGAGGATTGTACATTTTTTATATCTGTTATAAAGCGAATATTTTCCGGGCTTAGCGGCAACTTCAATTGTTTTAACAAAATTGTGGTTTTCATCAGATGTTTTAATTCAGCCTGACTGCCGATATCGGAATCGAGACTTGATATAGCTCTGAAAAGTGAATCCACCGCCTTCCTTGTGATTGAAATATTATTTTCCAACAATGCTTCGGCAGCGAGTAAATTGCGCGATGTGGGAGAAACGCCGCGATGTAGCAAAGACTGCGACATTCTTACCTTATAAAGCAATTCCATTGATGATGTTCCCGGCGCAAGCAACAATCCTTTTTCAGCGGGACGGTTTGATTCAAATAGACTCCTGTATAATTTTGCGCCATTTTGAAAAATTTTATAATTCTCAGCTGTTTGTCGGTCGGCGGATATGGAAATCAGATTAGCGCTCAGATTGTTGAATATTATTCTTCTGACAGGAGAAAATTTCGTCTCTAAGTATGAGGGAGTCTTGTTAATGCTGTTGAATATCTTATTCTCTAAATCGAATCCAATTGATTTCACATATTTTCGCAGCTCATTTCGGTTTAACGGCTCAGCGAACCCATTTCCCAAAAGTTCAATTACTTTCTGAAGCGCCGGATTAGGTAACGCTCCGTTTTTGCTGATGAAATTTGCAACAACGCCGAGGTCTTTGGAAAGCGCCGGCAGATAATCTGCCTCCGGAGTTGGAATGCCGGAAAGAACTTTCAGGTACGCTATATCGAACGCCGGCTTTTCCATAGTTTGGTTCACACCTGAATTAATCATGGACGCTAAATTCATCTCTCCCAATGAGCTCTTGACAAGGGGCGGAGAGGCGAACAACTTGAATATATCTTCCATAATTAATTTAACGGATGTCATATCGCGGTGAGTGAGGTTCTCGACCGAGGAAACCAGCTGAGAAAAAAATGAATTCAATTGCTTGACAAACATCTCCACTTCGTTTTGCGAACGAGGATCGAAATTAATCAGATTCTGATACTCCGTCCTAAGAGATTCCACGTTTTTAGGCGGCACCGCTCCCGAACTTTCAATCAGCAACAATAAACGCGATAAATTGTGGTTGAGGAGCGCTTTTGTAGCTTTGATGTATGACTCTCCGGTTGCAGAAGTCAACGGTTCTTCGACGGACGATTCGGTGTTTGCATTCGGTGTGGGATTTATTGCCCCGAATTTGAGTAACAATTTTTTTATTTCGAGACCGATGGAATCTGCTAACTTTTGAAGAGCTGATATTTCTTCTTTTGAAATTACCCTGGGTGCCTCAGGTTTAACTAATGTAGCAACTCCATTACCATTCTTTAAATTAGTGCGCACACGGCTAACCGTTTCCGGTGTGGAAGGCTTTAAAGTTTTTAATATTTCTTTAATCACGGTCATAAATTCATTCGACATATTATCACTGAATTATATATTATGCTTCAATACGCACTATTATATTATCGGGAGAAAATCTAATAAGGTTAGCGGATAAAGTCCTGTTAACAACTGCTGTAATATATTTCAATCTCCGATATTAAGAAAAAAACAAACGATATTGCCACTGATGGAATAAAATGCTAATTTTTCAAATAAATATGTTAATATCCCCGTTAATCAGTTGAAATATTCTCTATACAATGAAGATTGCATTGATGGCGCAATCAAACATCTGAAAGATGATTCCATTGACCTTATAATTACGGATCCTCCCTATGGAATCAAAGGGGATAAGCTTCATCAGCATTATAACAGGGAAGAGAGTTACGTTCTTGACGGATACATTGAAGTTCCGATTGATGAATATCCCGACTTCAGCCTAAGGTGGATAGAGCAGGCTGAGCGGGTCTTACGACCGGGGGGAAGTATCTATATCGTATCGGGTTACACGAATTTAATTCACATCCTTAACGGATTAAAAAACAGTTCTTTGGAGGAAGTGAATCATCTGATCTGGAAATATAACTTCGGAGTCTATACGAAAAAGAAGTACATATCTTCACATTATCATATTCTTTACTATAAAAAACCGGGAGGAGATAGAACATTCAATCAATTCGTTCGATTCGGAAGAGAGGATCTGGACGAAAGCGGAAAATCGAAAAACTACAGCGACAGGGAAGATGTATGGATCATTAACAGGGAGTATAAAAAAGGTCAGGTAAAAAATAAAAACCAGCTTCCTTTAGAGCTGTTGAAAAAAATAATATTATACAGCACTGATGAGGGGGACAGCGTGTGTGACTTTTTTCTCGGCGGATTCGGAACGGCGAAAGTCGCACTTGGTCTGGGCAGACGAGCTGTAGGTTTTGAAAAAAGTGAAATAGCTTTTAATCATCAGATAAAAGAGATAGACAACATCAAATTCGGCGGAATTTTGGAGAACATCGCTATCCCTGATGAAAAAAGTCCGATAAACAGCAGTAAAAGATGGGAAAAAGCGGAAATAAAAAAACTAATGAAAAGATTTGATAAGTTAGCCGCTAATTCTGTCTTAAAAGGAAAAGCGATTCAGCTTCTATCAGAAGAGTTCGGCAGGGGGCGGTTCGGAATTTTGAATATGCTTAAAAAGAACGGGCGTTAACGCGGAAATTCTTATTAATCCACGGATCCCGTTATAGTAAGAAGGTCATTTCCATTCGGACTTATAACTAGTATTGTAACTGCTGCCGGAACAGGTGGATCTATGTCGCCCGGATTGTTATCAACTATTTTGAAAGTGAAAAGTGTAGTTTTTGGTCCCCTCGATTGGGTATCAGGCAGCGTAACTCCTATATCACCAGTTACTTGGCCAGCGGTCGTACTTACTTCTATTGAGGTACCTCCTTCAAGAGGCCTGCCGTGTTCTGCATCGCTCACCTTTACTGTAAAGGTCTGCGAACCAGCATCAGCAATTGCAAAAGTTCCAGGAAAACCTACCATTTGAATCTGTGTAAGCCCTGACCAAAGCATAAGCGAAGTCGCGAATATGGAGTTCCCGTTTTCGTCCTTTGTCTCCGCAGTTATGGTTACGAAGCCGCTGTCAGCGGGTAATGGCTTTGGATTAGATGAGGTTAGTAGTACAGAGGCCTTTCCGTTTTCATCTGTAACTGCCGAACCCTGTATGACTCCGGCACTTGTACGGAAGCTGACGGCAGTTCCCGGTCGGACGATGTTAGAAAATTTATCTCCCACGATAACTCTGACAGAGTCGTCCCTAATACTTACTAATCCGGCAATATTTAGTATGGAAGTAATTGTGAAGTGGTCTGAATCGGGTTGACCGCCATGTATTGAAATAAGCGGTGCCTTAACTTTAATTAATCCGGTTCCCGGATCAAAAGATGCCGTCACCTGGACAACACCTGCAATTGTGCCGCTGTTGAGTGTAGTTCTGACCAGACCGGAATCATCTGTAGTTGCTGTTAAAGGAGAAATGAATTCCCCTCCTCCGGGACCAGACAATGAGAAAGAGACCACAGCGGATTTGAACCGATCCAGGGGTGTGTCATTTTTATCTAGCAGCTGAAAGGTAATCTCGGAAGATTCCTTTTCACCACCAACACCTTTAATACTTATAGATGTCCGAGAAACTCTAAAGATGATAGCGTTAGAAGGCGGACCTGCTCGGTTTTTCGGAGTTAACGCCTGAACAGCTATGGTTATTGTACTGTCAACCGTCAATGCTACATTGGACGCAGAATCGGTAACAAATTCTTCATGCGAAAATACCAGATCTACGGTGTCACTCTCGCTAATTTTTATAACAAGGCTGAGTGTGAAAATACCAAGTTCATTAGACAGCGTTGTTTCATCGTGCCCGATAGCCCTGATCTGTACGCCTTCGATCGGATCAAAAAATACGTCATCAACTACGACTCCCTTTACTATGGCTCTTGAGCCATCCGGATCTATGGGCAGAAGATTAGTTGGAGGAACGTCGATGGTATCACCGATAACCAACGCTAAATTCGGAAGTGTGGAAGCTAAAAATCCCTGTTTTATAATCTCAAGATTAATTACTTTAGATTCATTACCGGTAATTTTGACCGCAAAGGCATAATTTCCTTGTGCGTCTGTAAGCGCAGACTCAGGATGATTCAAGGTTCTTACAAAGGCTCCTTCAATGGGAGCTTCAGTAATACCGTTAATTACAGTCCCTCTGATTCCGCCGAGTCCCTGGGATATTACTAACGGAATAAGACTTGCAGGCGGAGCGTTCACGGTATCTCCCACAACTACACCGATACTTGAAAGAGTATCAGGAGCAAAAGATTCTTTACTTATATCCAGAGTCAGGACATTAATTTGACCCGGATCAAGTGTAACTGATAAAATGTAAGACCCTGAACTGTCGCTCAATGTAGTTTCAGGATGTTTCAGAGCTCTGATGAGCGCTCCTTCCAGCGGAGCTGCGGTAATAGCGTTCACTACTTTACCCTTAAGCGCAACAACGCCTCCTACACTGGAGATGGGAATTAGATTTGCGGTACGCACCTTTACCGTGTCAGCGAACGAGATGGCGACGTTTGTGACTTTATCAGGAAGAAATGTTGCCTTGGAAATTTCTACAGTGACTGAAATACTATCCCCTACAACAATTGAAAAACTTAATACATAGTGTCCGTTTGCATCTGTTAAAGTTCCATCGCTTTCATGATCCAATACACGGACAAATGCGCCTTCGATATTTTCGTTTGTAAGAGCGTTTACAGCATTACCTTCAATCACAACCGTGCCTGAGGTGGTTGCAGTTGGAACGGGAAATAGCGTAATGGGTGGCGCAGTAACACTGTTGCCAATGTCTAATCCTACATTGTTGAGCGTATCAGTTATAAATCCGGATTTAGAAAACTCGAGTGTGGCTTCACTGACATCGGGTAGGTCAATAGAAATCAGAAGTTCATAGGCTCCTGCCGAGTCGGTGAGAGCCGATTCGGCAAATCCAAACGCTCTGACGAAAGTCCCGACGAGAGGTTGGAACGTCTGACCATTAATGACTGTTCCGGTTATGGTCGCCTCGTTGACTATGGTTTCGCAGGATAGGGTAATAATGAGCGTTCCTAACAGAATGGCAATCAACAACCATTTAATTTTTATTTTGTCGACGAATAGTTTCATACTATAATTTTATTTAACTTAAGTGGAATATATTAGACAGCAAGACGGGATAAGTCAAGATATTTTGTTTTATCGGAGAAGTGAAAGAGGCAAGATTTACCGATTTCTATTCAGAATTAAGCAGCTATTCATACCAGATTTTCTCGGTGATTATTCTTTTATCTTTTCCTCCATTAATAAGCGCTGTGCGTACCATATTGATGGCTTCACTGCTGTAAAAAATATCTGCCGTGCCTTTCAGCTCCAGTTGGGTAACAGTGGCGCCGATATGAAGAGCGCCATAAATGGTGGGATTACCGACACTTGCATCTATAATAAGTGACTCGCCACCGGAAGCTATAATAAGGCCATACCACGTAGGATTACCTGTCATTGTCAGCGATCCATTTATAGCAAGAACTCCGTATCCGACAGAATTTCCTCCGAAAGTTGTATTGCCGTTCGAATAAACAATAATGGGATTTTCTTGAGTGCCCCAGCTGACTCCATTAAAGGATCCACCGGTGTAAGACAGATCAGCCAATCCTGAATAATATTCCACAAGATCGCTGAGATCTATGAGAGGGGTATCAAGACTCACTTCTACCACAGGGTTGCCCTGAACCCAGGTTGGATTTGATGAAGCAACAGTCTCAAAACGTGTACTGTCATCACTGTTTGAAAGCGTTAATCCGGCAAGATCGGGGCCGGGACCTGTAGTGCCGTCCATATTCGTATCAATCCCGCGGATCTGTGGATTACCGGCAAAGTCGAAGATTGTACAATCCGACTCGATCGCCACAGATGCGGTTATCTTCGGAACAAGAAGGCTTTTACTGACGAATTGAACCCGTACAGTGTCAGATTCATCCTCATAAATACCAGTTACCCTGATTAGAAGAGTATCGTAATCAAGTATCGAATCATAAGCTACTGATTCAATGGATGCTGTGTATGATCCATCAAGAAAACTGCTGTCGCTGTATTCCTCGCTACTTATACCAGTCTCAGAATGAATTGACATAATATAATTTGCTGCGATGTTGGTAACGTGATGAGCAAGTATGGACTCCGTAAATACAGAGGAATTTAGAGAGGATGATTCAGCGGTTTTATTGAGATTATTCCGTAAAGTGCCGAATATAACGATAAATCCCAAAACCATTATTAATGAAGCTCTACCCATTATTCATACCAGATCATTTCGCTGATCGTCCTTTCGGCTCCATATCCGCCGCCCACACCGTCAATGCCGGCATTAAACGCTGTTAATGCAACAGCTATGCCCTGTGTGCTGTAATAGATGTCCGTTGTTCCTGTCATTCTTAAAGTTGTTGTGGTATCACTGGTGCCAAGAGAAAAGGAACCGTAGATAGCCGGATTTCCGCTTGCGGAATAGGCATCATAACCGTCGCTTGAATTAACCAGTACCATACCGTACCAGACTGAGCTGCCGCCCATAGCTAAGGAGCCGTCAACAGCTAATATACCATAGCCGACAGTTCCACTCCCTAAGACCAAATGCCCGTTACAGTAAACAACCATAGGATTAGCCTCGCTGCCGAAAGTATTTCCATTATAAGTGCCCGCTGCAAGTGTGGTATCTGCTATTGTACCATAGAAATCAACAAGCTCGGTTACTGATAGCGCGCTTGTATCCGAACTTACTTCAATAGGGGGGTCTCCGGTTAAGAAACTGGAATCGGCAGCGAGTGATGCGCTGTCTAAGTCACTGCTCAGTGTGAACGCTGATAAATCGGGTCCGGGGCCGTCTGTACCGTCAAAGTTGGTGTCATTCCCTGTTATAGAAACTGTGCCTCCAAGGTCAAACTCCATCATTCCTGAGCCTCCAGCAATGGACGCTCCGCCGGTGGCATCCGGGAAGAAATCAATGGTATAAATCATATCAATACGATTCGTATAGCTCTCACCCTCAAAAGTAGCTGTAACGGTTAATCTTAATGTGTCTCCGAGATCTGTAAAGTAAGCTGTGAAAGAGCCGCCCATAAAGTCAGAGTTTGAATATGATGAGTCATTTCCTGTATTGGAAAAAACGGAAAGTCCATACTCAGCTGCGCTGTTGGCAATGTTACGAGCAATTATAGTTTCGGCGTACTCTGAAGAGTTAGCAGATGCGTTTTCGGAGGTCTTAGTTATGTTACTCCGGACCATTCCGAATATCACGATAAATCCCAATACTATCAATAAGGATGCTCTGCCCATTATCTTTTCAGCTTAAAAATTAACCTTACTGTCAATAACTAAATCACTAAAAACCATTATCCGCACACACCTTCAACACGAATATTTGTCAGTTTGAAGGAACCCGGATATACATCATCAGTTCTGACGGCAACTCTAAAACGTAATTCCAAGTTATGGACCCATCCTGCGAGATGGGATATATCTTCATAAACTCTGAACCATCCACCACTGCTTTCGTGTTTTGCATACACCCTGATGTTACTTACAATCCATGAATCCTCATCTAAAAGAATATCTTGTTTGCTGAACCGAACATAAGCGGTAGAGCAGTTGCTAATATCTACATGATCTTTTAATTGTAAATGAATCGTATCAGGTACCGACCTGACGGGATTATCCTCATTGAATACAAACAAAAAAGAGAGCAGTCCGTCGTCCATTGAGGGGGTGACGAAACCTTCAACATCCCATTGAGAAGCATCCGTGCTTGTGAATAATTGTGTGTATTCGATTTCACCATCCTGAGCGAGAATTGCTCCCGGAAGTAGGAAAGGACCTATTAATATTATAAGAAGTAACTGTGAAATTTTTTTAAGACTCATGGCGCATACTCCAATTCTTAATTTTACCAGTTTAGTTCGCGGTCCAATACAATTTAAGCAGCCAATACAAGGCGTTTCTTAAAGACAGGACTGCAACATACATACTAACAACCACGTTAGAATATTCCACCCATTGACATCTGCCTACAAACTATTATAGGCATTGGGCGGTTCAGAATCAAATATAATTAAAGAGATTATGAATAGTGTGACGGAGGTAACATTCATTAAAAATTGTGATTCAGGATACAAATCAGATAGTAAATTAGCATATATTTGTTTGTGTAAGAAATAATTAATAGACTTACACGACATACAGACAGTGTTTTATTACAGCAAACGCAGTATTTATGCTTGACTTATAATACTAAAGTCTGTATAATCAAGAGACTATGAACAATTAAAACCGCTGGATTGGTTAATATTAATCACTTTAGTCAATTAGAGGTAATAGCAGTCTTTTGAAAATAAGTAAAAGTCTCAAACCATTAATAGGAGGTTAACAAATGGGACAACAGCAATTATTACTAATCGTACTCGGCACCATTATCGTTGGTGTTGCGGTTGTTGTGGGTATCAATATGTTCACGACAGGCGCCGTTAACGCAGAGCGAGACGCGCTTTTACAGGATGTGAATAACGTCGCATCGTCAGCAGCTTCTTATTGGCGCAAACCGGCGGCATTAGGCGGTGGAGCGAGAAGCTTTGTTGGAACAACCGATGTAATAACTTTTGGCGCTGATTCATCAAACGCCAACGGTAATTTCCTTATGTCAGGTGTTACGGCCACATCGTTCGTCCTTACAGCTACAGGCGCAAACGAAGGCGTTATTATCGTTGCCACTATTACTCAGCAGGGAGTTTCGGGTACACCGACAATAACCTTGCCGTAAGAGTTGAGTGGTAGCATTGTTGATTTAATTCAAACTAATATTGCGGGTAGTACCATGATTATTGCAGCTACCCGCAAATATTAAAAGAATTAAATATTGATGAGGCGCAATGTTATAACAGCAAGGCGCCTGAAGTAGTTTTTCAATGAAGAAAAAAGAGCAAACCCTCAGACTTTCAGTCCTCTCTCGGGCAACTATTATCGCGGAAAAAGGAGGCAATTAGCAGATGGCTTTACGTATTGGAGATGTTCTGGTACAGAAAGGCATTATTACGGAAGAGCTTCTCAAGCAAGCCTTAGAAATTCAATCTAAAGAACCTCAAAATGACCGAAGAAGAATCGGGGAAGTTCTTTATGAGGATTTGGATGTAGACAGGCATAAGGTTCTACAAGCTCTAACCTCTCTATATGCTATAAAGGAAGTCCAAGTTACGGTTGATGAGATCCCTGAAGAACAGTATGAGTTTATTAAGGGATTTTTAGAGGAAATGAGCGATGATAACAGAACCTCTATGATTCGCGCGAAGATGTTGCCGTTAAAATTTGAGCGTACTAACGGGGAAGGAATATTAACTCTTATTGCCGCCGACCCGACTGACCCGAGTTTACAGGGGATAGTGGAGCAATTGAATTATCGCAATTATGAAATTGCCTACACTAAGAAAGAATCCGTAGAGGAATTAATAAGTAAGATACTTTCAGGGTTGAACGATTTTCTCGGTATTCTTGATGAGATTGATTATGATGAAGAAGAGCAAGGAGAGGACGAGGAAGTTGATGAGTCCGCATTAGACGCCGAAATCAATCAAAGCGCTTTAACGGCATTGGTTGAAGGCGTTCTCGTTGAGGCTGTAAGGCAGGATGCAAGTGATATTCATATAATCCCGAGTTCATCAACGACAACTGATTTTTTGTTTAGAATTGATGGAAAACTATCGGTCTGGCATACGCAAAAAGGGGTCAAACCCGAAGCAATCATCGCGGTTTTCAAAGATAAAACTCGCAATGTTGACCGATTTGAACGCGATATGGCACAGGATGGATTTATTCAGCGCAGTGTTGATGATTATCTGATTCGGTATCGTGTGTCACTTATTCCTATTGTAGGACAAGAATTCGACCGGAAGTTTGAAAGTGTGGTTATCAGAATACTTGATGACAGAAAGGTTGTTACAGATTTAAAAAAACTTGGCCTTCAGCCAAAAGCAAGCGAAGATTTCCATAAAGCGATCAGCAAACCTTCCGGAATTATCATTGTAACAGGACCTACAGGCAGCGGGAAAAGCACAACTCTAATAGCAGCGCTGTATGCGGTAATTACTCCTGAAGTTTGCGTCTTGACCGTAGAAGAACCTGTTGAATATCTTATCAAGGGCGCGCGTCAATTAAAAATTAGCGACAAAATGGGCTTTGATTTAGCAATGCGCGCTATTTTGAGGCACGATCCTGATATCGTTCTTGTGGGTGAGATCAGGGATAAGAAAACGGCTGAAATCGCAATTAAATTAGCAAATACCGGGCATTTAACTTTTTCGACACTTCATACCAATGATGCTCCAAGCGCCATTTCCAGGCTTTTTAAGATGGGGGTAGAGCCATTCCTTATAGCATATTCTGTAAATATAATTATGGCTCAACGACTTGTGAGAAGGTTGTGTAATGAGTGTAAAATTCCAATGAATGATGAGACAAAGACTTTCGCCAAGAAACTTGGTTTTACCGATGAAGAGCTGGAGACTGAAAAGAATTTATTTCAACCGGTGGGCTGCAATAAATGTCGTAACGGCTATAAAGGCAGAACAGCGATAATGGAGGGGCTATATTTTACAAAAGAACTCCGGGAGATAATTGTTGCGTCAGGTGAGGATATAAACGAAAAAGCAATATTGGAACAGGGCATCAAAGACGGTATGCTGACGCTTAGATTTTCAGGTATAAATCGAATAAAAGAAGGAATAACATCCGTTGACGAAATTGCAGCGATAACGGTTGATGATTAAAGGAAATAGATGGGTAAAGCAGAACTATTATTAGTACTTGCAGCTCTTTCAATATTCGGGTGGTTTTCGCTTACAGTGAACAGAGCACTCCTTGAAAATAGCAGCAGGGTCCTCGAAAGTGAATTCGAGATTACGGCTATTTCACTTTTGCAGGAAGTGATATCTGACGCAGGATTAAAAGCGTTTGATGAAAATTCAGTATCCATGATTCCAGCTTCTGTTCCGGGAGGATTTACAGCGCCCGGAAACCTTGGCGAAGATGGGGGAGAAGACTATCCCCTTTATAATGATATAGATGACTTTCATGGCTTGACTATTATTGATACAACGGGCACCGAAAAGAGGGGGTGGACGTATGCCATCGCCTGTACCGTAGGTTATGTGACATCAGCCGACCTTGTGACTTTTTCGGCATCCCAAACCACATTAAAAAGAATGAATTTAACATTAACCAGCGATTATTTACCCAATGCTATTCGTCTGAGTTATGTTTATTCATTTATAAGGGAGTAAATTATGCCAGATATTGAAATGGCAGGCTCTTTTCTTATCGGCGGTATGCTACTATTGTCCATTCTTGCATTAAATACCGAGATCATGGAAACCGCGACTATGAATTCCCTTGGGACTAACGCCCAGGAAAACGTCACCGTTATAGTGAGTATACTTGATTATGATTTTCGGAAAATGGGTTATAAAGTCGCTTCAGGTACGACAATCATAAGAACTATGACCAGTACGACTATAGAATTTTTAGGTGACGTGGATGATGATGGCGTTGTGGACACCGTAGGCTTTTATCTTGGACCTACGTCCGAGCCGTCATACACCGATAACCCAAATGACCGTTATCTTTACAGAGATGTAAATGGAACGGCAAGTGATGTGGCATTAGGAATGACGACCTGGAATTTATCTTATTATGCGGCTAATGGTACTGTGACAGCTGTCCCGGCGAATGTACGTTCAATTAGAATTGCCTTCACCGTTCAGACTATGATTCCGTTTGATACTACTTACGGAGAAGCGCGTTGGGAAGGAAGATTTTCACCTAAAAACTTAGCGGGTTAATAAATTGATAAAAACAAATTCAGATAATGGAAAAGCTATAGAAAACAATGAGAAGATAAAAGAAAATTCGCTGAGTGTTTGGTCGCAGCACACGGGTACGCTGCTGTATTTTCAAAAACCGCCGTTATTGCTTGCTCATTTTCCGCCTGACATAGCAAAAAAATTCCTTGCTGCGGGATTCGACGAAAAATATGAACTGCATGAAAATATTATGAAAGAAGGTCAGGTAGGAACAGATATGTTTCTCATATGTGAAGGCTCCGTATCAATTTACAGCCAGGATATCAAGATGGCCACCTTAGAAAAGGGTGATGTGTTCGGTGAGTTGATTTTGTTTAGAGATCACTACCGGATAGCGTCAGTCAGAGTAGAGAAACCTGCCCGTTTACTCAGATATACACGAGATATTCTAAAGGACTTTTTCGGTAGGAACGGACAAAAACTTTTTGATATTTATATGATGAACCTGATGGAAATTTTAAGAAGAAAACTTATTGCCACAAATAAAAAGGTTATTGAATTAGAACGTCAGCTGATTAAACAGCACTAAGAATATCACATAATTGAAGTTTCGGCAGAAACAATAGTCAATCCTACCATAACTACCATGATGATCATTGTGACCATCAAATCTATCATACTAATGGCTTTTTCCATTCGGTAGCTTGTCTCGGTTTCATAATAGTTCGCCAGCTGAAGGGCATTTGAACGCAGCGAGCCCGATTCAGCTCCTGACCGGAACCGGGAAATGGCGGTGGTAGTAAAGACACCTGTGCCTTCCATGGCTTCCACAATGCCCTTACCTTCCGCAAGCATCATTGGAATTCCCACCTCCTTCATCTGTTTTTCCATATATCTGTTTCTACACGCCTCCGAAGCAATTCTTATTACTTCTATATTCTCTCCCGAGCCGCTGTAAAGAGAGTAAAAAACGCGAGCGAAAATCTCTATGCTCATCTTATGGATTAATTCACCCATAATAGGTAAATGGATGATGTGTTTATCGAGCCAGAGACCTCCCTTTGGAGTCTTGATAAAAAATACAAATGATATAATTGGCGCTAATATCATGAATAAAACCAACATCCAATTTTCCTGTAGAAAATCACTGAGCTTAAGAGTTGCCGTGGTCATAGGAGGCAATGTTTTCCCGAATTTTCTGAAAATGCCGGCTGTTTCGGGGAAGATGACCATTACATAGTAACCGACCACAAAACCTATGACACCGAGAGTTATTAACGGCGTCAATAACGCTTTTTTAAGATTTCGTTTAAAATCCTCGTCACGCTGCATAAACTTGGCGGTACTCTCATAAACTTCCGCCATATTACCGCTTGTGGAGGCTACAGCCAACATAAATGCCGGGAATTTTCCGAAGACGTCCTCGTGCTTTCCGAACACTTCTTTTCCATCTTTTCCCTCTTTAAGGTCTTTACTTATCTCTTTTATCACTTCACGAAGACGCTTGTTTGGAGTGTCCTCTCCCAATAAGTTCAATATTTCGTCATACGGAAGGTTTTCTTTCAGCAAGTCCGCGCAAAGTCTGATCCATGAAGCGATCTCTGCGGAGGGGACAGATCCTTTAAAATCAAAAAGTTTTTTCTGAACTTTAAGTACTTTAAAACCGAGCTTTTCGAGCGCTGCCTGAAGCTCTTCTTTGCTGTAAGCGAGCTGCTCCCCGGTTTGAATTTCCTGAGTACCGCGCCTTGTGCGGTAAAGGAATTTTACTTTTTTCTCAATTGTTACTACCTGAAGCCTTCTTTTTCGAGCGATGGATTCAGCTTGAGTTTTAGCTTCCTTTTTATTCTTGGCTTCTACATAACCAATAAGGACTTTCCCTCGAATGTCTTTGGCTTTATATCTGTATTGGTCCAACATATAATTATATCTTTGAAATTATCATCATCAATGTTATTAGCATTTCGTATATATAAGGCTTAATTTTATGAATCTCAGACAGTCAGTATAAAATGAATTCGGCTATAAGTCAATAAATTAAATTTGATTATCGTTGGTCCAACGGGTTCCGGAATTTGAAATGGGTGAAGAATATAATGATAAATAATACGCCGGTTTTCTACTATTATATTCTCGATATTGAAATCGATAGAAAACATTGTGTAAGTCGTTAAAATGGTGTGATTTACATCAATATTCTATTTGTATTTAATTCATAATTTCATATATTAGGCAAAATAGCTTTTAAAACTACGCACCTATATTTTGGTTTGATGAAATGAATGAGCTTCGAACGAACATTACATTCGCATTAACTTAGGAGTTAAATGGATTCAGCACTTGTTACTAAAGCAAAGGAAATCCTGAAACCTTTAATTTCCCAGACACCCGAAACGTTATTTGGTCTGGAGAAGCTTATGTACAATTCCAAGGTCGTTCAAGAATTAGAGGATGATAAAAAAGTAGTTCTTAGGAATCTGGTTAATGCAATTATTCTTCGAATGACTGATATAGACGCATCTGATGTTGATATGGGTTCAACAGGCTGTAGAGGAAAAGTATGGTACAGGATTCAAGGCGCAAAAAATCCTGATCCTGAAGCGGGAGATTGGGATGAGTTTGAGATGGATTTATTGCTTTTGAACATAATAATGGTAAAACAGCGCGAATTTTTGGCGAAAGAAAGAAACGTTGATTTTTCCTATACGGTACCATATAAGGACAGTCATATAAGACTCAGAGGCGATATGTATATGGATTTAGGGCATATAGCTTTAAATATGCGCCTGATCGGATCCGAGATAAGGCCCTTTGCCGGATTCGGATTTCATCCGGAGATAGCAAAAGCATTAAGTCTTAAATATGTTAAACAGGGCTTATGTCTCATAACAGGAATAACCGGTTCAGGAAAAAGTTCAACTCTGGATTCTATTATTGATGCCAACAACAGAAGTGTAGACGCTCATATGGTCATAATCGGTAGCCCTATTGAGCATGTTCATGAATCAGCAAGATGTATTATACGACATAGAGAAGTTGGCGCTGATGTTTTATCCTTTAAGGAAGGGGCGATTCAAGCTTTGAGGCAGGACCCTGATATTATCGTGATTGGTGAGATGAGAGACCCGGAAACGATTATTACCAGCCTTGAAATTACCGACAGTGGCCATAAAGTTTTCTCAACACTTCATACTTCCTCCGCAGTTGAAAGTATCGACAGAATAATAGGAGAGGTACCTTCAGAAGTTCAGGAGCGTATCCGGGAAAGACTTGCCGATGTATTAACCGTGGTCGTGTCCCAAAAACTCGTTAGGACTCTTGACGGTAAGCGCGTATTGGCGAAAGAGGTACTTCGCGTAACACCATCGATTAGCGCAGCAATAAAGAATAACAATCTTGACGAAATCTACCAAATGCTGCAACAGGGTTCGAAATTAGGTATGATTACAATGGAACAAGACCTGAAGAGATTGTATGAAGAAAAGAAGATATCATACGAAGAGGCGCTGAATAACGCTAATTTGAAGAAACGATTTAAGGAGATTGTGCAGTATACCCCTAACGCATAATAATGGCCGCACCCCAAAAAATATTCAGTATATATCTTGACGTTCGAAGAGAACTGAAGACCGTCTTTGCAACTATCTCCGGCGGGAAGATCACTGTAGAGAGTTTTGATCATGCCATGATGGTTTCTGTACTCAAACAGCAGGTGGAGGAAACAGACGAACTTATAGACGGCGAACCTCTTATGGAAGATGCGGGAGATGTTTTCGGCGTTGAAGATGAACCGATAGAGATAACCGATGAAACTCTATTCGGCGGGGATGAGGATGAAGCCGAAGATATGGTGTCAGTGGATGATGCGGAGGTAATTCAGGACGGCGATACCGGCGAATTGACCAACGAAGACGTCCTGCTCTCACTTATTCAACGTGTTGACGCTAAGAAATTCCAATTTGCTATAAATATCCCGGCAACACTGCTTTCGGTATTCCATTTAAGGGATAATTATGAAGAGCTGAAACCCAAGGAACGGAATAAAGAAATTCGTGACACTGTCCGTGAACGGCTTGATAAGGATATTCCGTCCGATCATATCGCGCACATTATGGCGAGTGAGGGAGGAGGCGCGATTTCATTTTCATACGAAGGTAACATTCCTCTTCTTACGGCGATTGATGGAATAGTACCGCACCTTGATTCAGCACCCAAGTTTACTCTTGCCGTACCGGATGAAATATCTCTGCAAAATATAATACGATTGAACGAAAATCCCGGGGAAGAAGATTATATAGCAATTATTGATATGGAAGAGACTTCTACTCGGATTATCATCTCTAAAGGCGGGAATATTGTTCATATACCGCCCCCTGTTCAAGCCGGTACGGAAACCCCCGAAGTAATGAACACAATCTACAGTAAGATACTTTACGAACAGGATATGGGCGATATGCCCGATTTTCAGAAGATAATTCTTACGGGTGAATCTAAAGATGTAAACGCAAAGGAGTTTCTTGATGAGAAGTTCGGTGATGCGGAGGTTGAATACCTCACCATCAGGACTGATAAAATTGAAATTCCTGAAGAATTAATAGAAGATTTGCCCGAATATGCTGTTCCGCTTGGTATGGTATTGCACGCATTAATCCCGAAAGACGATTCCATACTGCCTGTAAATATGCTTCCGGATTATGTAAAAGTACGGCAAAAAACGCTGAAGCTTGATTGGCACGGAATAATTATTTTAGCGGCAATATTTGCTTTGCCATTTGTATTTAACTGGCAAAATAATAAAAAAGCTACTCAAAAATCAGAAATGACGCAGCGTCTCAACTATCTCCACGGTTCAATCGTTGACCTTGAATGGGCAGAACCTTTGTTAGATTCCATCGCAACGAAAATGGCATTAGCTGACGAAAATATGACTCTGGTGGATTCGCTCTCCAAGGGAACATTACGGTTTTCCGTAACGCTAAATACCATTAATGAAGCCGTTAGGAAAGTTAACAGTATATGGCTGACTGAAATGAATACAAGAGCAAACGGTATTGATATTTCAGGTTTTAGCTTATACCGAAACAGAATTCACAGACTTGCTTCGCAATTTATCGGCGCAACTATACAGAGCGTTACACCGGCTCAAATCAGAGATAAACCCGTATATAGATTCCAAATGTTACTCGTAAAAATCGTCGAGGACGATTCGTTATTTAATCCGGTAGTTGTCATACCTGAACCCGAGCCGGAATTGATAGTGGAAGAAGTAGTAGAACTTCCGGTTGTGGAGTTGGTGGAAACTCCTGTGGAAACACTTGAAGTAGTAGAAATTGTCGAAGATACAGTGGTAATTCCGGTTGTGGAGTTGGTGGAAACTCCTGTGGAAACACTTGAAGTAGTAGAAATTGTCGAAGATACAGTACTGATTCCGGTTGTCGAATTGATGGATATTCCGCCCGGAATGATATTACCCGATACACTGTACGGAGTGGAGTTCACCGTGGAACTGCCGCCCGATTACGAAAAAGAATTAGACTCTTTATTTGCGGACACGCAGTTGCAGGACACTATAATAGTTTCAGAGGAAGAAGCTGAGCCAGCTCCAATAATTGATACATATATTGATAGTACACCCGATATTTATGAGTCCGCCTCTCTGATATATATCAGTAAACAAAATTTACCTCTTGAGTATAGCAAAGCATTTGGATATTATATCAGTTCAGATTACGTGCCGGCGTTGGAAATATTCATAGCAATCGCTGATGCCCGTATAGAAGATTCGCTAACGGATAACGCACAATATTGGGTCGGAGAATGTTTATTAGCATTAGAATTACCGGATCAGGCGATTGTTGCTCTTGAACGCTTGTTTAAATTATATCCGAATTCTAATAAGTTGGAACCGGGTCAACTGTTACTCGGCAAGGCATATGCAGAAGTGGGCAGAAAAGATGAAGCATTGAAACTCTTGAACATGATGCTTAATGAAAACCCGAACGGAGAATTTTCCGACAAAGCACGGTATATGTTAAATTCGATAATCAAGCAGGGATGAATCAGTGTCTTATGCATTAAGAAATACCTTAGTTCTTGCGGCTGTATTGCTCGTGTTAGGCGGATTGGGCTGGGGTTGGCTGAATTTTACCTATGGGGAATCGCTCGAACGACTTGACATTGACCTGGGAAAGAAAGAAAAACGTCTCATGGAATTAGAGATCATTTTAGCGGATTATGACTACATGCTGGATAAGCTGAATCAGACTTTGAGGAGGTGGGAATATTATCCAAAAACACTTCTTCCTGAAAATAGCGTCCATGAGACATACAGGTATCTTGAAACGATTTCGAACCGTAGAGCCGCATTTAATTATGAATTTAAATTATCCGGTGTCACCCGCAGCGGCGATGTTATTTTTGCAAATTATCAATTAAAGGGAAGCGGTAACTACAGGAATATTAACAGATTTATCCAGTTATTGGAAAACAGCAAACCAATGTATAAAATAGAGTCACTACGACTTAACCGCACTGCAGGTGGTCAAGATGCAAAAAACGAAGTTAACATAACCCTAAATTTTAAGGGCATGTTCGTATCCGGTGACAAAGCAGAATTAATTAAAGATGACGATCCATTCATACTCAGTAACGTTAAATTCGGTACCCGGTTCGATCCGTTCAAGCCTTTCGTTTTGAATATTCTTCCTCCGAACAGAGAAAATCTTCTTGTGGTGGAGAGGGCAAAGGTAATAGCCATTTTAAAGGGTTTAGCGTATATTCAGGATCAAAGGGGAAATATGTTGACGATAAGAGTCGGCGATAAAGTTTACCTTGGACTTGTTGAAAAAATAAACCTAAAGAAAAGTGAAGTAGTATTTGCAATGAACAGGGGTGGAATTTTCGACCGAGTTGTCTTGAAACTCGAAAATTGAACTTTAAATGAGAGAGATTAAAATGATATTGGGAAAAATCAGAGTGGTGAACTTAGCTGCTGTAAATCTTTTTTCTATTTCCGCGCTGATTATTACTCTGGTTTTGCTAATAAATGTTGGAGACATTTTTGCTCAACGAATTGGCACTCCGTTTCAGGGTACAGGGAGCGAAGATGAAATTGTTGCGTTTCCTCCGACGACTACTTTTGATCAGGCAATTCAGATATTAAGCAGGATATCAAGAGATGTTGAAGGAAAAGTAATTATTGATCCCACGAATCAACGGGGTCCCATAAATATATTGATTCAACCCATATACTGGAAAAACGCTCTTGAGGCAATACTTAGAGCGAACGGATTAGAATTCGTGGAAAGGGCAACGTATTATGAAATTCGTCCTTCAGGCTCAGGAATATCATTGCCAACAGGCCCCATAGGTCCGATAGAAGGGGAACTGACTATAGATTCCCGGCAAGTGGAGATTTCTGCAATATTCTTTCAAGCGACAAGAGGAAGTATAGCGGAAGCAGGTATTGACTGGTCTATCTTTTCAAGGGGCAATGTCAATTTTGATATCAGTTCAATCGCCGGTTCAAGTGTAACACAGGAGTTCTTAAGCGCTTCCATTGATTACACGGCCGAATCGGGTACTTCTACTATCACCACTCTTGCACTTTTAAGCGCATTTGAGGCGCTTAACATAGGAAAAATAATTTCCAAACCATCCATTACCGTGCTTGACGGAGCAACAGGCGTTATTCAAGTCGGACAAAGTTTTTCAATTAAGCAGAGAGATTTTGCCGGTAACACTACAGATAAATTTTTTGAGGTCGGAACGATTTTAACGGTGACTCCCACGATTATATCTGACAGAGACATAGATTTTATTCATCTTGACATAACCGCAGAGAAAAGCTCGGCCTTTCCTGATCCAGTGAGCACACGAATTGATAAGCAATTAGCAAAGACTGAAGTAATACTTCTTGATGGCGAGCAAACAGCGATCGCAGGACTATTTACTGATGAAGCTACATCCGTAAGAAAAGGTATTCCAATCCTAAAAGACCTCCCCTGGTGGTTCTTCGGACTTCGATTTTTGACCGGATTTTCCTCATCCGAGACAAAAGAAGAAGAGCTTATAATAATAATCAGGGTGAATTTAGTGCCTTCCATTACCGAAAGAATAGAACGTAGAAAGTTTGAATTAGATGAAATCCTCAGGAAAGAGAAAGAAAAGTTCGACGAGGACATGAAAAAAATTCGAGCTAAGTAAAAACGTCCGGTTGTAGAATATCTATAATATTCTTTTAGGTATCAAATGATCAAGTTTGACTCAGTTACAAAATCTTTCGGTGATTTTGTCGCAATAGATAACCTGAACCTTGAGATTCCAACAGGCACATTGTTCGGTTATATCGGACCGAACGGAGCCGGTAAAACCACAACTATTAAGATGCTGGCAGGACTTCTGAAACCTACTTCAGGAAAAGTCTATATCAACGATATTGATATTCATTCGGAACCGATGAAAGCGAAACGTTTATTCGGTTATGTGCCGGATAAGCCTTTTCTTTACGATAAATTAACAGCCGATGAACTTATGAACTTTATTGGCGGTATCTACGGACTCAGCAGGAGTCAGATAAAAGCTAACTCAAAGATTTTATTCGATATATTCGAGATTACTCCATGGCGAAACAAACGAGCTGAAGAGTATTCTCAGGGTATGAAGCAGAAGCTGCTCATCGCCTCGGGATTTATTCATGACCCGAAAATTTTTGTGATAGATGAACCGATGGTAGGACTTGATCCCAAAAATATTATAAATCTAAAAACTTTTCTCCGGGAAAAAGTATCTACAGGCACTACGGTATTTCTTTCAACTCACAGTCTTCACATCGCTGAAGAATTATGCGATAAAATCGGCATACTGAATGAGGGAAAAATCATTGCGGAAGGAACGAATGAGGAACTCAAAAAATTCGCGAAAGATGAAGGTGATAATCTTGAAACACTTTTCCTGAATCTTACAGCAACGAAAAAAAATCATAATGATGTCAGTCCCCGTGAAGGGATGAAAGTTGACTGAATTTTTAAAGATAAAATTAATTTCTTTGCTGCGATACGGTAAGGGGCTCACTAAAGGTACTTTATTCATGGAAATAGCCACTACTTCCGTATTTGCACTGTTCGGGTATGGCGCTTACAAAGGAATAAACATCACACTTGCGTTTCTAATAAATGAGGTTCATCTGCCGGTTGTATTTTTGCACAGTCTGCTCGCCACCGCGCTTTTTGCTCTATTCGTTATGACGGCTTTAGGAAGTTCGGTAACAGCATTTTCAGCTTTTTTTAGGTCTGATGAAGTTGAATATCTTTTCAATTTTCCGTTGAAGCCGGAAAATATTTTCCTTTACAAATTCAGTGAAAATTTTTTCAGAAGTTCAACTCCTATGTTTCTGTTAGGCGGAGCAGCGTTGATAGCTTATGGTACTTTTTTTAATCTGAGTATAAATGAATATCTGTTGATCATATTCGGTATCGCGCTGCCATTTATTTTTGCGGCAGCTGCTATGGGTACAATTCTGCTCTTTTTAGTTGTAAGGCTGTCCACACTTCTTCCCTCTAAAATTGTTATAACAGCAATGCTTTTGCTTACGTTGGGGGGCTCAGGTTCCTATTTACAATCTGTTCATCCTGTGGACCAGGTAAAGGAAATCATTCAATACTACCCGAATTTTGAAGAGCATCCGGCCATTGCAAGCGGAGGTTTCAATGAAGTGGCGTTTGTACCGAGCACATGGGCAGCACGAGCTCTTTTTTCGATAGTGGAGGAAGATTATGATAACGCTCTTCCGCATATCGGCCTTATGATATTTACCTGTTTGAGTTTAATAAGCGTTCTATATATAATTTCGGGAAGAGCCTATTATCAGACGTGGCTTAATACTCGTGGGAAAGAATGGTTTGTTAAACGATCTCAATACAACAGATTTTCAAAGGCGTTTCAAACATTGAGATTACCTCTAAGTAAAAAGACTGAGGCTCTGATAAAACGAGACTTTCTGCTCTTTGTTAGAGAACCGAGCCAATGGGTGCATATGATTATTTTTATGGTACTATTATTTATCTACATCGCTAACATCAGCGGGCTTTCATTATATATATCCGATCCATTTCGGATGACTCTCCTGTATATTGCGAATTTTATTTTCAGTGGATTTTTCCTTGTATCTTTAGCGGTGAGATTTATTTTCCCGCTTATGAGTCAGGAGGGCAACGCATTCTGGCTTATTAGATCGGCTCCGCTGACTATGAAGTACATATTGAGATACAAGGGTATATCAGCGTCATTGATCTTACTGATTATCGGATTGCCTTTGATTGGATTTACTTCTTCAGCGCTCAATCCGGGGAAGTCGCTTTATCTTATGACGATTGCATTCACGGCAATTAGCAGTGTTGTGATAACTGTTCTGTCTTTGAGCACAGGCGCATGGTTTGCTGATTTAAGAGAGAACAGCGCCATCAGGATTGCCTCATCGAGGGGAGCAACTGTTGCTTTTTTAATTACTATGTTTTATTTAGTAGCAGGAAGTTCATTGTTGTCGGCGGCTGTTTTGGATACTTATAATTTTAAAATCAACAATCTCCCCTATGACGCGGGGAAGGGGGTTATCATTATGACCATATTTTTTGTGTTCAGTCTGATTATCGCAGTCATCGGTATATATATCGGAAATAAAGCGCTATTACGGGAGAATGTTTATGCAAAGTAGGAGCAGAACTTTTAAAAATAAATTTATCGGTTTGACAGTTATTGTTATTGTTGGATTCATTTCCGGCGCTTGCGGTTCAGCAACATTACTGTTGGAAAACTCTTCCATCACATTCGACAAGGAGGAATATTCAAAATCAGCAAATTATATTGCCTCTGTAGAAGGTGTGTTGGTTGACTCGAAGGGCAAGTATGTAAACGGCGCCGTTTTGGAAGCAGCATCGAAAGATTATGAGAATATTACGTCAACCGAAGGTATTACAGGCGTTGACGGAAAGTTTAAAGTGAATCTGTATTGGATAAATCAGCCTTTTATATATGCTGAAGTATTTCCGAATCCGGCCCAAAGTAGTTTGACTACAAGCGGATTTTCGTATATAAAGGATGCAAGAACTATCACATTGGACATTCCCGTATTTGTAAAAGGGGAGACTGAAGAGCTTGCAAGCTCTCCCATTACACTGTACAGCCTGGCGTCCGCGCTGAAACGGATGGCGAATGATGTGGTAAACAGCAGATTAACCACTTTCTCATTTACAGCGGAGGACTATGAAACAGGGCTTACCATAAACGGCGCCACATTTACTCTTCGAGCGACGAGTTCGATAGTTTCTTCAGATTCTCTGTTAAAAAGTTATATTGTCAGCGATACGTTGCGTGCGATAGCGTTGAAAAGCGTCAATCCTTTTGTGATAGATAAAGAAACTTTGAAGCTGAAGCCGGGCAATCCTGTAAAATTTCCGGTTATAAACTTCAGTGAATACACAATTACATTTGAGCATCCGCAATATCACACTGTTGTTGAAAATCTTTATGCTGAGAAGCCAATCGCTAAAATATTCCGGGTGGGAAAATTAAGTGAAGTGTACAAATACGATTTTCTTGATCAATGATATGATTGTAAATACAATACATTCAAATTGGATATTATATCCCTTGAAACCCTATTAGTGCTTGACAAAATTGCGGGTAACAGATATATTTTAACGCTGAAATGGATAATAAATCAGGAAAAGGCGAGAATAATTGTATATCCGGTCAAAGTTTTTTGATTTTGACCCGATTTAACTATATGACAGAGAAATTGCCGGGATGTTCCCGGGTCAATGAGAAAACAGTGTGACTAAAAAAATTAAACCTTTAGGCATAGCGTTATGGCAAATAGACCTATGAGAATGGGAATGGATTCCAATCGCTCTCTTTCTAAATATTTAGAAGAGATTGGTAAGTATGAGCCGTTAAAACCAGCAGATGAAGTTGCACTGGCTAAACGTGTGAAAAAAGGCGAGCATACAGCGCTTAAAAAACTGACAGAAGCGAATCTACGGTTTGTTGTCAGCGTTGCAAAAGATTATCAAGGACAGGGGCTTCCGTTGACAGACCTGATCAACGAGGGCAATTTAGGTCTTATAAAAGCGGCAACCCGATTTGATGAAACGCGCGGGTTCAAGTTTATCTCATATGCTGTGTGGTGGATTAGACAATCCATATTGCAAGCATTGGCGGAACATTCCCGAGTTGTAAGGCTTCCGCTTAATAGGGTAGGAACTATCAGCAAAATTTCCAGGGCAGCGGAAGAGCTTGAGCAAGGTTTCCAGAGGTCGCCGAATGAAGTTGAGATTGCCGAGAAACTTGAGATGAAACCGGAAGAAGTTTCCGATTCGCTTAGGATATCAAAACGACATCATTCTTTAAATGATCCTTTTAGGAACGGCGAGCAAAACTCGCTTATTGACGTTGTCGAAGATGAAGGGCAAGCGCCTCCTGACTCCGACCTGATGTCAGAGTCGCTGAAAAATGAAATTTCAGCCGCCCTTGAAACATTGAAAGAGAGAGAGAAAGAAATAATCAGGATGTACTATGGGATAGAAAGAGAGTACTCGTTGACGCTGAACGAAATTGGGGAAGTATTCCATCTCACGCGCGAGCGGGTACGCCAGATAAAGGAAAAGGCTATCCGGCGCTTAAGACATAAATCACGAAGCAGAAAACTGAGATTATATCTCGGTTAATAAAAAAGGAGAGAATAAAACTACATATGGTACAAGTATTAGTAAGAAAAGACGAACCGCTTGAGAAAGCGTTAAGAAGATTTAAAAAGAAATACGAAAAAGCAGGAATTTTAAAAGACGTAAAGAAAAACTCTTATTACATTAAGCCCAGCCAACAAAAAAGAATGAAAAAGGCCAAAGCTGAGAAAAGAGCGCGTAAATCAACTTTCGGGTATAGACCATATAGATAAGCCCCTCTTTTTAAGAGGAATTACCCAGCCTGTTCGCATAAATCTTTTGCGACGGCATCTCAGATTCTATTTTCGTAATTCCACCGTTCCGGATTATAATTTAAACCGACGAATAATTTGACTCTTCTAATCGCTTCACTATCGGGATTGAGAGGAATATACGGTGATGGACTTACTCCGGAAGTTATAACCTCATACACTAAAGCATTCGGCTTTATAATCGGGCACAAAATCGTAGTCGGCATGGACACAAGAAGTTCAGGCCCGGAAATAGAATCGCTGGTCATAAAGTCATTGATTTCCGCAGGCTGTAAGCCCATTCGGCTCGGAATTGCAACTACGCCAACCACGCAAATTGCCGTAGAAAAGCTAAAAGCGGATGGGGGGATAATAATCACAGCGAGCCATAACAGCGCAGAATGGAACGGGTTGAAATTCTTAAGTTCGGATGGAACATTTATCGGCAAGGAAGAGTTTGAAAAATTACAAAATAATTTAAATTCAAATGCTATTGGTGATGATGGAGAGCGGCAGCACGAGATTGAGACCTATGAAAATTCTGATGAAGATCATCTAAATCTCGTCCTGTCTATGTCGCACTTAGACAAAGATAAAATTCGAAAGAGAAATTTCAAGGTGGCGATTGACTGCGTCAACGGCGCGGCATCGAAACTCCTGCCGGAACTTTTACGGTCTCTTGGATGTGAAATGACACCTATTCATTGCGATCCGGATGTTGAATTTCCGCACAATCCTGAGCCGTTAGAAAAAAATCTGACCGAACTCATCGAACTGACCGGGGAAAGCGGTGCGGACGTTGGTTTTGCGGTGGATCCTGACGGTGACCGGCTTGCCATTGTGGCAAACGGAGGAAAGTATATTTCGGAGGAATATACAATCGTCATCGCAGCCGAGGTGGTTCTCTCAAGTCTTCACGAAGGAGAAAAGATCGTCACAAATCTCTCAACTACCAGAGCGTTAGATGACATTGCTTCAAAATATAAAGCCGAACTTTCACGAACTATGATCGGCGAGATTAACGTAGTTAACGGGATGAAAGAAGTTGGTGCGGTAATCGGCGGAGAGGGTAACGGCGGCGTTATTCTTCCTGAACTGCATTTCGGACGTGATGCAATTGTGGCAGCAGCGCTTACGCTGCAATTTATGGCGCAACATCAGGACTCGCTCTCGGAATTATATGCCAAGATGCCTCAATACGTTATGCATAAGGGGAAAGTGAATCTTGGAGATATATCAGCGGACAGCGCTTTGAAAAATCTCACCGATTATTATTCGGGAGAGAAAATTGATCTTCGTGACGGGGTGAAAGTAGAAAAGCCCGAAGGTTGGATTCACGTTCGTAAGTCAAACACAGAGCCTATCATGCGGATTTACACTGAAGCAAAAGATGCAGCCGGCGCGGGGAGATTAGCAGACGAGGCTGAAAATATAATCCGCGGAGCCGGAGCTTAATTGCCGACAGGATGCCAGGTGGTTTTTATTTCCTGAGTGGCCATAATCTGATATGGGTCTTGAGTATTCACTCCGTTCAATCTGCCACTCTTAATAATGTGAGCACGTTTAACGTTTATGGAAGCATTTTCTTGGACCTTCTTGATTTCACTTGGCTCGTCCCCGCAATAGATAACAGCGTTAACATCCATATGCGTAGAAAAATTATCAATCAATTCGGAACGTATTCCCGTTAAAATGTTTACCACGCCGCCCGGCAGATCTGAAGAATGCAATACTTCCGCCAACGAAATAGAGCAAAGCGGTTTTGAGTGAGACGCAAGGATTACACATGTATTTCCACCTGCGATAACCGGAGCCATTGCAGAGATTAGTCCCAAAAGTCCACTCTCTTCCGGCGCCATAACCGTCACTACGCCTGTCGGTTCAGGCACTGAAAAGTTAAAATGTGAAGAAGAGACAGGATTTACGCTGCTGAAAACCTGCACATATTTATCCGCCCAACCGGCAAAATAAATAAGCCTGTCTATTGAGCCGTTAACTTCTGATTCAGCTTTTCTAACAGAATCGCCTTGAAGCCGAAGTTCTGAAATGAACTGTTCACGCCGTCCTTCAAGCATTTCAGCAATACGATATAATATCTGAGCTCGGTTATATGCGGTGCGATCTGCCCAACCGGCAAATGCTTTTCTGGCTGCGACGACGGAATTCCGAAAATCTTTTCGGGATGATCGGCAGATGTTGGCGATAGGATCACCGTTATTGCCTGTCAGTTCATAAAATCTGCCTGATTCGGTGCGCGGGAATTTCCCGCCGATGTATATCTTATAAGTTTTGAGCACTCCCAATCTTTTTCTCATTATGACAGCTCCACGTACGGCAGGAGACCGTGAAGACCGCCTTCTCTGCCCATGCCACTTTCTTTATAACCGCCAAATGGGGAAGCCGGGTCAAATTTATTAAAAGTGTTCGCCCAGATAACTCCGGCATTAATCTGTTTTGTCACCTTAAATATCTTTGAGCCTTTGTCTGTCCAAACTCCGCCTGAAAGTCCGTAAGGAGTATTATTCGCTTTTTCAATAGCCTCATCTACGGTGCGGAATGTCTGAATCGCTAAAACCGGTCCGAAAATCTCTTCCTTCACTATTCGGTGCGATTGGGAAACCTCTGTAAACAGAGTGGGCTTAAACCAGTATCCCGATTTCGGCAGCGAGCAAGACGGCTGATAGAGATTCCCGCCCTCCTTAACTCCGAACGCCACCATTTCGTTTATTTTCTTAAGCTGCGCCTTAGAATTTATCGCTCCGATGTCAGTGTTTTTGTCGAGCGGGTCACCTATGATTAAAGTTTCCATTCTGTTTTTCAGCTTTCGGATAACCTCATCGGCGATTCCTTCCTGAACTAACAACCTTGAGCCGGCGCAACAGACGTGTCCCTGATTGAAAAAGATAGCGTTAATTATTCCCTCAACCGCCTGGTCTATGGCGGCTTCCTCAAATATTATATTCGCCGCTTTTCCGCCCAGTTCAAGAGTAAACTTCTTGCCTGTTCCCGCTAATGCTTTTTGGATATATTTACCGACGTCGGTGGAGCCGGTAAATGCGATTTTATCTATATCAGGGTGGTTTACTATCGCTCTTCCCGTTTCTGCCGCTCCGGGAATAATATTTACAACCCCGGGAGGCAGATCAGCTTCTTGAATAATTTCAGCCAATTTCAGGGCAGTGAGGGGAGTTGTCTCGGCGGGTTTCAGCACGACTGTGTTTCCCGTGGCAAGCGCCGGAGCAATTTTCCACGACGCCATAAGCAATGGGAAGTTCCACGGAATTATCTGACCCGCAACTCCAAGCGAGTGTACTTTTCTGCCGGGGAATGCGTATTCGAGCTTATCCGCCCATCCTGCGTAATAAAAGAAGTGAGCTGAAACGAGAGGTATATCAATATCGCGCGCTTCGCGAATCGGTTTTCCGCCGTCCATCGCCTCAATCACGGAAAATTCACGCGCTCGTTCCTGAATCATCCGCGCAATTCGGAATATGTATTTCCCTCTTTCGGCTGCGTGCATTTTTGACCAGTATTTATCATATGCGGTTCGCGCGGATTTAACGGCGAAATTCACATCGGCTTTCGAGGCTTCGGCAACCCTTGCGATGACTTTTCCGTTTGCCGGATTTTCTGTATTAAAATATTTTCGGCTTTTCGGCTTGACGAATTCTCCGTTGATGAACAACTCATATTGTTTTTTCAGATGAATATGATCCGTACTTTCCGGAGCAGGGGAATATTCCCATGCTGAATTAAAGTCGAGCAACTTTTCTTTTGTAACCATTATAATCAGTCCTTTGAGAAATAATTGGCAGATTGATATACGCCAACTTCTTGCTTTATCAGCTGCATCAGGATATCGTTAGCAAGAGAGCTGGCTCCAAACCGGAATAAATCCGGCGTAAGCCATTTCGAGCCGAGTGTTTCTTTCGTCAGAACGAGATATTGAATCGCTGTTTTAGCGTTGCTGATACCTCCTGCGGGTTTCAGTCCGATCTTCTTACCGGTTTTGAAATAGAAATCTCTGATCGCCTCTAACATAACCAATGCTACAGGCTGAGTCGCTGCGGGTTGTATCTTGCCTGTGGAAGTTTTGATGAAATCAGCTCCCGCCGACATAGCGATATCGCTGGCAAGGCGAACGTTATCCAGAGTCTGTAACTCGCCGGTTTCGAGAATGACCTTTAGGTGAGAATCCCCGCAAGCTTCTTTTACGGCGGCAATTTCGTCGTAAACATAGTTAAAGTCTCCCCGTAAGAAAGCGCCACGGGAAATGACCATATCTACTTCGTCCGCCCCCATTTTTACAACCTTTTTAACTTCACTGAGTTTAGCGGTAAGGGATGTCATACCGCTTGGAAATGCAGTTGCCACAGATGCGACTTTAACGTTTGTACCTTTGAGCATTTTTACCGCTGTCGGAACCATCGGAGGATATACGCAGACCGCTGCTACATTGGGCAAACCGGGATAGGAATCATGAAGATGCAGCGCCTTATTACAGAGCTGGCTTACCTTACCCATACTGTCTTTTCCCTCAAGAGTAGTGAGGTCAATCATACTTAACGCCAATTTCAAGGCGGATATCTTCGACTCTTTCTTTATGCTTCTTTTGTTAAGCTTGGCCACCCTTTCTTCAACCCCTACCTGATCGACAGGCGGCGGATTAAGGTCTTGATAAATGAGACGTTTGCCGTTATTTTTCAATTCTGCGCACCGTTATAAGATAACTTAAGTTAAATAATATCTTGCTGTTATTGTGAAAACTAATCTTTTTTTCAATGAATTTCAAGTTTTTAGGGTTAACTTTGAGAACTTGGAGAGAAGCGGTTGGAGTGTTCATAATTATAAAGTTAAATCGTTGCAACAATTATGCTTTCAAAGCGTATCTTACTATACAAATTATTACATTTAAATATGCTGAGTATGGAGCGAGGAAACAGTGAATAACAGGTTTAAATTGTCGGGAACAATCTTTTTATTAATCAGTCTTATGTTCTTCATTGCATGCGGTAACCAAAAAGCGGAAGGCGAAGAAAAATCAGATGCGGAATCTACAAAAGTGGACAGCAGTGAATTAGCATCGGATGACGAAAGCAAAAAGAAAAAAGAAAGCGATTTAGATTCGGTCCCCGTTGAGACGATTGCGGTTTGGCGGGGTGAAATGTCCTCATACATTCTTCTGAGTTCAACTATTGAAACAGAACAATACGTAAATGTATATCCTTATCTTACCGGGATCGTGGCGAAACTTCTTGCGGAAGAGGGCGATGAACTGAAAAAAGGCGATCCTCTTTTAGAACTCGACGCTGAAGAATATCGTCTTGCTGAGGCAAAGGCAGGAACACAGCTGAAAAGCCTTCGAAATGAGTTTCGAAGACTCCAAGCGCAGTTTGACAAAGAATTGTTAAGCAAAGAAGTATTTGACAAGGCTAAATTCAACCTTGAGCAGGCGAGAATCAGCTGGCAGGAGGCTAAGCTCAATTTAGACAGAACTACTGTGAGAGCTCCTATTGATGGAGTTGTATCGCTGCGGAATGTCCGGCAGGGGGACAGAGTGATGGCAAGCGTTCACTTGTTTTCCATGGTGAATCTCGACAATATAATAGCAACCGTTCATGTTCCCGAAAAGGAGCTGTCTGTCATTCAAAAAGGACAACTTACTTATCTGACGTCAGATTATCTTGAGGATAAACGATTTGAAGGGTATGTGAAACGGATTTCACCTGTAGTTAATCCTGCAACAGGTACTTTTAAGGTGACTATCGGGCTTGATTTAGACCACGAAGGACTTCGCCCGGGAATGTTTGTGAACGCTTTTATTGTTACCATGACGAATAAAAACGCTCTAATCCTGAATAAAGATGCCATTGTGTATGACGGTAATAAAAGATTCGTATTTGTAGTCAGAGATTCTTTAGCATATAAATTGCCGGTGGAAGTTGGGTTTGAAGATGCCTCACGGGTTGAAATAATCGAAGGTATCAGCGATACGGCTAATGTTATCATAGTCGGTCAAAACGGTTTGCGCGACAAGACAAAGGTGAAAGTAGTCAAAAAACGCAAAATTTCTTAAAAGTTGAATATCTTATCGGAGTCTGTTTTTGAGTGAGTCGCAATCAACCGGCGATAAGCTAGACACACTGTTTAATGTTGTAATTAACCGTCCTGTTGCCATCACAATGGTAGCTTTGGCTGTGATAGTTTTCGGCTATGTGTCCTATCAGCAGCTTTCTCTGAATCTGATGCCGGATATTTCCTATCCGACTCTGACCGTTCGGACGGAATATCCTGGCGCTGCGCCTGAAGAAGTAGAGACCACTATTTCGCGGCCTGCGGAACAGGCATTGGGCGTAGTGGGAAATCTTGTAAACCTGACAAGCATTTCGAGAGCCGGCGTATCCGATGTGGTTTTAGAATTCACGTGGGACACGGATATGAACGTAGCCACACAGGATATAAGAGAAAAACTTGATCAAGTGCGGTTTCCTAATGGAGTAGAACGCTCACTCATTTTACGATACGACCCTTCTCTCGACCCGATATTGCGGTTAGGTCTATCAGGCGGTGATGATTTATTCGAACTGCGAAAATTCGCCGAAGAGGAGATAAAACGCCAGCTCGAAACTATCAAAGGTGTAGCGGCCGTCAAGGTTAAGGGCGGATTAGAAAGAGAGATACGGGTAGAACTCGATGAGTCCCAGCTTACAATCAGAGGATTGAATATCAGAGATATAAACCGCCTTATCGGACAGGAAAACATAAATCTTGCCGGAGGAAATCTTAAAGAAGGTCAAACGGAATATCTTGTGCGGACGCTCAACGAGTTCAGAAGTATAGATGAGATTTCCAACCTTGTCGTATCAAGGATTAATAATGTCGAAGTCCGTATCAAAGATTTAGGCGTAGTAAAAGATACGCATAAAGACAGAGAAGTGATTACAAGAATAGGCGGAAACGAGAGTGTAGAAATTGAGGTATATAAAGAAGCGGATGCAAATATTGTTGCGGTAGCCAATAGTGTGCGAAATAAGATATTCGGCACTCCCGCACAGCTGTCATTTGTGAAGCAGATGAGGGAAGCTGAGAAAAAGGAGAAGAAAGAAAAGAAAGAGGGCAAGGCAGTCGCGTCTGCTGATGATAAAAAGAAAAAAGAGAAGAAAAAGGAAGAGAAAGGAAGAAGAGGAAGAGGGAGAAGGGGTGGAAGAGGTGGTGGCGATAGTCCTGCGATAATAAAGGCGAAGATGACCAATTACCTTTCTTATGATTTGCCTAAGGGAGTGAAAATGACCACTCTAAGCGACCAGTCAACCTTTATAGAAAATGCGCTTAACGAAGTTATGAACACTGCAATAATCGGTGCGTTTCTTGCTGTGATAGTGCTATTTGTATTTCTCCGAAATGTTGTCAGCACGATGATAATTGCCGTGGCAATACCTCTTTCGATTGTGGCAACGTTTGCGCCGATGAAAATATTCGATGTTTCCCTGAACATAATGTCATTAGGCGGGTTGGCTTTAGGTGTAGGTATGCTTGTGGACAATTCGATTGTGGTATTGGAAAGTATATTCAGATGTCGTGAAGAGGGCGATAACCTTACGGATTCGGCTGTTCGCGGAGTAAAAGAAGTCGGCGCGGCGGTATTTGCATCCACATTGACCACAATCGCAGTATTCTTTCCAATGGTGTTTGTGGAAGGAATTGCGGGTCAAATTTTCGGCGATTTATCGTTGACGGTTGTCTTTTCATTACTCGCATCGGTGGTAGTCGCACTGTTTTTGATTCCTATGCTAAGCTCGAGGAAGTTGAGTCTCTCTAAATCAGGCGTAACTTTAAACGATATTAAAAGTATGAATTTTATGGAATTGAAATCTATAGAGCTGATAAAAGAATTATCTGCCGATTATTCCGGTTCCTTAAAGAACAGAGCAATTAAATACTCGCTATATACGTTGAGGCTTGTGGGCGAATTTCTGTTTAAATCAGGGTCTCTGCTGTTTGCTCTTATTCTCCTGGCTACAAAAATAATATTGGTCATTATTTTAACCGTTGGCTCTCCAATTCTGAAACTGCTTTCATTAGTCACAAAAAGATGGGACGATTACTTTCCTAACCTAATCAGCTGGGCAAAATATGATGGTATCTTCAAATTGCGCTTCACCCGGAAGATATGGGAGGGATTGCTCGTATTTGATGCTCCCGCGCTGATTGAGAACGGGTTTACGGCATATTTGAAGAAATTCAGAAAACCTGAAGGTTATACTGATAATGCCCGGCAGTTCTGGCTCAGACAAGCATTATTAGGCATTGCTGCGCCGGTAGCATTTATTTATTTTTTACTGCGTTTCATCATAGGGCTAATCGGTTCTTTGTTGGGACGAGTCGGCGTGGCGTTGATGAATTTCGGTACTCTCATAGGTACTTTTCTTTGGGCATTCGCCGGCATAGTACTTATGCCTGTGGCAAAACCGCTGATTCTTCTATTTGAAAAAGGTTTCGATCAGGTTAACCGGGTGTATCCCATAGCCATTAGATGGTCTATCGAAAATAAAGGAATGGTAATCGGCTCTTCTGCGGCTCTTCTTGCTATCGTTTGGTTCTTGCTCATTCCATCATTGGGCAGCGAACTTATCCCGGAAGTGCATCAGGGCGAATTCGTAGTGGAAGTTTATCTGCCGGTAGGCACGCGTCTTGAGGAAACAGATAAGAAGATGAAGGAAGTTGAGAACCGGATCAGGGGAATGGATATGATTGAGGAAATCTCCACGGTTATCGGCGCGGAAAAGTCTGCGAACCTTAAAAGCGATGAAGGAGAACATACGGGCAAACTGACAGTTCGAATGCACTCTCAATTTATAAGAAAAGAATATGAAGTAGCGCTCATTGCTGATATAAGAAGAGAACTCTCGCAAATTCCGGGAATCGTGACAAAAATATCGCGACCGGCGCTGTTCAGTTTCAAAACACCGGTTGAAGTGGAGGTGCAGGGTTTTGACCTTTCCACTCTCAAACGATTATCTTTAGAGGTAGAAAAACGACTGAGTGAACTTCCCGGCTTAACAGACGTTAAATCCAATATACAATCGGGGAATCCTGAGATTCAAATCTTCTATGACAGGAAATTGTTGGCAAAATACGGGCTGAAAATATTTGAAGTGGCAAGTATCGTCAGGAACAAGATTAAAGGCGAAGTAGCGACGTTCTTTAAAGAAAAGGACAGGAGGATAGACATTCTTGTTCGATTGAAAGACGAGGATAAGGGAAGTATTGATGCTCTCCGGCGGGTTGTAGTTAATCCCGGCGGGGATGTTCCGATATTTCTTGACGCTGTAGCCAAGATAACTATCGGGGAAGGACCCAGCGAGATAAGGCGGGTCGAGCAGCAGCGCGTGGCAGTGATAACAGCCAACACTTCGGGGATTGATCTTGGAAGCGCAATGGATAATATTGTTGAAGCGCTTGATGAAATTAGATGGCCTTACGGATTCAGCTATGCGCTTAGCGGTCAGAAGGAGGAGATGAACACTTCCATTAACAGCCTAATTCTTGCGCTGTCGCTTGCATTGTTTCTTGTGTACGTTGTTATGGCGTCGCAGTTTGAATCTCTTATTCACCCGTTCGTTATAATGTTCACCATCCCGCTTGCTCTTATCGGGGTGGTGGGAGTGCTTTGGCTGCTGTCGGTGCCGCTGAGCGTGGTGGTATTTCTTGGTCTGATAATGTTAGCGGGCATTGTGGTAAACAACGCTATCGTATTGGTGGATTATATAAACCATCTCCGCGCAAACGGAATGGAAAAAATTGAGGCAATCGTTACGGCAGGCACGGTAAGGCTTCGCCCGATTTTAATGACAACCGCTACCACAGTCCTTGGTTTGCTGCCGATGGCGCTGGGATTCGGAGAAGGCGCTGAAATTAGGACGCCTATGGCTATTACGGTTGTTGCAGGATTAATTAGCTCGACACTGTTAACGCTATTGGTAATTCCAACTGTCTATGCTTTAGTTGACAGGAAGGATTAAATTTTATGAAACTCGCCAGAAAGGAACTTTCGTGAATATTAAGGATTCTTTTTTACCCAGATTTTCAGTGCACAGACCTGTTACCGTACTAATGACTTTTATGGCTATTTTGGTAGTAGGATTTATCGCGTACACTCGGATACCGGTTGAACTGATGCCGGAAGGATTTACTCCTCCGTTTTTGGGTATTTGGGTGCCATACCGCGAAACAAATCCAAAAGAAGTAGAAGATCAGATAGCCAGACCTTCCGAGGATATTCTTCAAACGGTCAGCGGTGTCAGGGAAATTAGTACGAGTAGCCATTCCAACGGTTGCTGGATATGGCTCGAATTCGCAAATGGTACTGATATGGATGTGGCTTATATGCTCGTTCGCGAACGGATGGACAGACTCCTTGCGTCTGAGTTTCCCGACGATATAGAAGATGTTTTTGTCAGAAAATTCAGACAGAACGATGATCCGGTTGTATGGTTCGGGATGACCATTTCTGACGATGACCCGGATCCGTATTTCACTGTGGATTTTTATGTCAAAAGAGTGTTAGAACAAATTGACGGGGTGGCGAATGTTGAAATGTGGGGCGCATCGGAGAAAATCATTCAGATATTGGTGGATCAGGACAAGGTGAAGGCGCATAAAATAAACACTTATCAGCTTATTCAAGATCTTCAAAAAGATAATTTCTCGCTTTCCAGCGGATACGTTTATGACGGGAGCAAGAAAATTTATGTAAGATCGGTTGGTAAATATCGGAATATTGAGGATGTGAGAAACATCAGGATAGCCGGTGAAAACCTCTATCTTAAAGATGTCGCCAGCATTATCTATGATGAACCGAGACAACGGCGATGGGTTCAGCGAATTGACGGTCAAAAGGCTATAAGCATTGGTGTATATAAGGAATCGATGGCAAATACAGTCGAACTTTCGGAAACCATTATAGCAAAACTCAAAGAGCTTGAGAAAATTGATGAATTGAGCGGAATGAAGATAAATGTGTTTTTCAATCAGGGGGGATTCATAACTGATTCGGTGAAAAATCTTGTTAATGCAGGACTCTGGGGTGGTGGTTTCGCATTTATGCTGCTCTTTTTCTTTTTGCGCCGATTTAAAATGACAGCAATTATCAATCTGGCGATTCCTCTCTCATTATTGATTACGCTGACAACATTATATTTCATCGGCTGGACGTTAAATGTTATCACAATGATGGGGCTGATGCTGAGTGTGGGGTTGGTGGTTGATAACTCAATCGTCATAGTTGAAAATATTTACAGACTGAGAAATCAGGGGATGAGCCGCGAAGAATCATCCGTTAAAGGAGCGAGCGAAGTTTCGCTTGCTATAACTATGGCTACGCTCACTACTGTGGTAGTGTTTCTGCCGCTCATATTAATGAACGATAATGTGGGCTTTTCTTTTTATATGTTTCGAATCGGACTACCTGTGATGATAGCGCTAATCGCATCATTGTTCGTGGCTCTCGTTATAATCCCGCTGGCTACAACTCGGCTTGTTTCCCGGAAGAAAACTCATCGGGCAGGGCTTATCGAAAAGGGTACAGCGGCTTATGACAGGATTCTCAAATGGACACTTGGTCACAGGCAAGACACAGCGATTATAGTGCTTATTTTAATGGTAAGTATGGCAATACCGATGAGTAAGGTAAAAAACTCCGATTCAGGCGGTAATATAAACGATGTGCGGCTTATTTTAGATATGCCTGAGCATTATACGATGGAAGACGCACAGACCCTTGTAGATACGATAGAGCATTATGTTTATGCAAATGAAGTTAAGTTTAATGTTAAAACAATAAATTCAAGATATTCAAATAATTGGGGTGTGGTGAGGATATTTTTAAATCCGCCGAAGGAATCCCAATGGTGGCAGGTGGCGTGGAAAAATTTTGCTGATTTAGTTGGAATCGCGGAAGACAGCATAATGAACAGAGAAGAGATCATGGCTGACCTGAAGGAAAATATACCGAAATATCCGGGTGTGAAAATCAAAAACAGGTGGAGAGATAATTCGGGTAACGAATCATCCGTATCAATTGTCCTGCGAGGAGATGATACACATACGCTTATTGAGTTGGCTAAAGAAGTGGAAAGAAGACTAAGTCATGTACCGGAACTGCTCAGCGTGGAAACAGACAGGGATCAGGGCGCATCAGAAATTCAGATATTTATTAAGAGAGATCAGGCTTCCAAATACGGGATAAATCCGCGCGTAATATCCGGACAGATTTCCTACGCTCTCAGAGGCATTGAGCTGCCCGAATTCCAATCAGCGGAAAGAGAGATAGATGTTCGTATTCAATACAACGAAGAAGATATGGAAAATCTCGAACAGCTCAAGAATATGACATTCCTTACGCCAACGGGCGCCGAAATTCCGTTAGCTTCTCTCGCGGATTTTGCCATCAAAAAGGGAATGGGAGAAATTCAGCGGACAGATGGTAAAACCAATGTAAGGATTAACGGATTTACCACTGAAGAGAATCAGAAAGGTATCCACGAGAAAGTCACGAAAGCAATGGCAGGCTTCACTCTTCCCCGAGGCTATTCATGGGCGATGGGTGAACGGTTTCAGCGTCTTCAGGAATCGAATGACGCACAAATGTTTGCTATTGTTCTTGCTATAACATTCGTATTTCTTCTAATGGGCGTACTGTTTGAATCATTCGTTCTGCCGCTGTCGGTAATTGTCTCGATTCCGTTATCATTCTTCGGAGCGTACTGGCTGCTTTACATAACCGGAACTGCTTTTGATACTATGGCGATGATCGGGCTGATAATATTAATCGGCATCGTCGTAAATAACGCCATAGTCCTGATAGATATGATAAACAGACTCAGGAAAGAAGGGCTTTCGAGACAGGAGGCTATTATGCAAGCAGGGCATCATCGTTTCCGCCCGATATTGATGACAGCGTTTACCACCATTTTCGGAATGCTGCCGATGGCGGTGGGAAACGCGAGCCTTATCGGAATGCCGTATGCTCCGCTCGGGAGAGTAATGATAGGAGGGCTGCTGTCGTCAACCGCTCTGACTCTCATAGCGGTTCCGCTGTTTTACACCTTTTTTGACGACCTGAGTCTAACGTGGAGCAAGGTTCAGATTCTCGCTTTTGCCCGGAACAAGGTGAAAGAGTAAAAAAACTATAACAGAGTAAAACTCATAAGGGCAAGGCAATACACCTTGCCCTTATTTCTATTGTCCGAATCCGGCGAACATTCTTTTATCTTGCAGCATCTTTAAAAAGGAACTAATTTAAATAACAGATAAAGGGGAAATAAACTGAAAAAAAATGACGAAATAGAAGTAAAAATAGATTCCTTGGGCTTCGGCGGCAAAGGATTTACGAAAGTGGACGGATTAGCGCTCTTTGTTCGTAATTCTCTGCCGGGACAGACTCTTAAGGTGAAAATAATAAAGAAACGAAAAGGATTTGCCGAGGCAATTCCTATCAGCGTAATTGAACAATCGAAACACTATGTTGATCCTGAGTGTCCTCACTTCAAATATTGCGGCGGATGTTCGCTGCAAAATCTAAGTTATAGCGAACAGCTTGAACAAAAATCGAGACAGGTGGGGGAAGTGCTTCAGCATATAGGTGGCGTGCGTGGAGTAAATGTTGAGCCGATAATTGCCGCTCCCGACGTTTTCTATTACAGAAACAAGATGGAATTTTCTTTCTCAAATAAAAGGTGGCTTACCGACGAAGATGAGCAGAAGCCGAAAGACTTTGCGCTTGGATTGCACGTTCCGGGGAATTATGAAAAAGTCTTGGACATCGATGATTGTAGATTACAATCCGAAGTTTCCAATAAGATTTTAGCAAGCGTTAAAAAATCGGCGCAGGAATACAAATTCAAGCCGTATGACAACAAAAACCATTCCGGGAACCTGCGATACCTGATTATTAAACAGGCGGCAAATAGTGATGACCTGTTCGTGAACATTGTAACGAAATATGACGAACCGATGAAGCTTGATAAAATTGTAAAGAAATTGATCAAAGATTGCCCTGAAATAACTACCGTAGTAAATGTGATAAATGATAGTGTAGCATCAATAGCCTACGGAACAAAGGTGAACGTAATGCACGGTTCGGGCTTATTCAATGAAAAAATCGGATCGGTTCATCTTGAACTCGGACCTCAGGAATTCTTGCAGACGAACACAAAAGCGGCGGAGTTATTATACCAAAAGATAATTGATTTTGCAGAGCTGAATGAAAAAATGAATGTTTTCGATCTTTACAGCGGTGTTGGCTCAATCTCCATCAGTATTGCGTCTCAGGTTCAGAAAGTTACCGGATTTGAATTATTGCCGGAAGCGGTGGATAGCGCCGGAAGGAACGCCGTATCCAACGGTGTGTTGAATTGTAATTTCATTTCGGGCGATATGAGAGAGCTATTCAGGGATGTGGATTATATAAGGAAAGTTCATGGAACGCCGGATGTGATAATACTTGATCCCCCAAGAAGCGGTATTCATCCGAGTATGCCGAAGCGGATTTCTAATTTAAAGCCTAAAAAGGTGATTTACGTTTCCTGTAATCCGGCGTCATTCGCTCGGGACGTAAAGCTATTTGACGAAAGAGGCTATAAATTAGTCAAGTTGCAGCCGTTTGACTTATTCCCGCATACGCCGCATATAGAATTGGTATCGCTATTAGTGCCGAAAAGTGATTGATGCTGATACTTATTGAAAATGATTGACATTAAGGCATATATTTTTAATATCAATTAATAGAGCTGGAATCGTTCTCTTATTATGTTTAAAACGATAAAATCAGGTATGAATATTTTGATCGAGGGCATGGTGCTCAAGGTCTTAGTAGTGATTTTTATGGTGATGACGATTGGCGCGGTAGTCGTATTTTTCTTTGAAAGAGAACAAAATGCCGAACACTTTGATACGATATTTCAGGCGGCGTGGTGGGCTCTTGTGACGATGACCACAGTCGGATATGGCGATAAAATACCTGTTACGGTTGGAGGACGATTAATAGGAGCTGTGATAATGTTTTCAGGGGTTGCCCTCGTATCTATATTCACGGCGACTATTTCTTCCATCTACGTTGCGAGAAAAATTCGAGAGGATAAAGGATTGGAACAAATAAATTTTGAAAATCATATAGTATTGTGCGGTTGGTATAATCACTCTGAGTCAGTATTGGAATCGCTTATGAAGCTTAGCGATGAAAAGGTACTCAACATCGTACTTGTAAATGAGCTTGCCGAAGATGAAATAAATACCATCCTTTCCAAATATAAAGGCGTAGAAATAAAATATGTTCGGGGCGATTTTACAAGCGAGCCGGTGCTGGAACTTGCCAATGTAAGGAAAGCTCAATCAGTGCTTATCGTTCCTGATAGCAGCACACTGTCAACAAGCGAACCCGATGAGAGGACTGTTCTCGCTACTCTCACATTGAAGGCTATGAATCCTCAAATACGCGTGTATGCCCATGTTGTCAATCCGGCGACTAAAGCGCATCTAAGGCGCGCTAATGTGGACGAAATTGTTCTTCAGGATGAATTCACGGGCTTTCTTCTCGCCTCTCATATTGCAAATCCGGGAATTCCCCAGACGTTCAATGAGCTGTTAGATTACAATGTTCGGATGAATCTTCAGCGGTTTGAAATACCGTCTGACAAAATAGGAACAACTTTCGGGGATTTATCAGATTATTTTAATGAATCAGGCGAGGGAATATTAATTGGCATTACGTCTGAAAGAGCAGCTGTGCAAATATCTGATATACTATCTGCGGACGCAAGTTCGTTGGATAAATTTATAGCGAGAAAATTTGAGGAATCCGGAATAAATATTGAAGATGAGAAGGGTCATCGGGTAGAGATAAATCCGCCGAGAACTCTGACGATTGAAAAAAATGACGTGGCGCTCATCATCGGAGTGAAACAGGATTAAATTATGATTGATAAAAATAAGTTAGAGGGATTTATAATATTTAAGGATTTAAGCGATAGCCAGCTTGGCGAAGTATGCGATAAATTTGTCGAGCGCAGCTATAATCAGGATGAAATTATATTCTCCGAAGGGGATGTGGGAACATCGCTTTTTCTGCTCTTGGAGGGAGAAGTAGAAATTACACAAGCGCTGACGTTAGATATTGATCATTCGGAGGTGGATAACAGGGAAAAATCTTTAATAAGACTGAATGCGAACAGTAAAACTTTTTTCGGGGAAGTAGGTCTTATCGAAGAAGACGGCGTAAGAACCGCTACCGTAAAAACTACGTCAAAATCGCTTATTGCGCGATTGTCAAAAATGGACTTTAACGATTTGACTGAAAATGACCCGGTTCTCGGAACTAAGCTTCTCAAGAATATTGCAGCAGTTTTATGCCAGCGGTTAAGAACGACCAACGCAAACGTTTTGAAAATCACAACAGCCTTCAGTTTAGCTCTTTCCCGCCAATAACAATGAAAAAAGAAATTGGTAAAATCTATGACCCTAAGGGCGTAGAACAACGCCGGTATAAGCAATGGATGGAGAATAAATACTTTCACGCTGATCCAAACAGCAGAAAAACTCCATACACGATAGTTATCCCACCGCCGAATGTCACAGCGGAGCTCCACCTTGGACATGCGTATAACAACACACTTCAGGACGTATTGATAAGGTATAAAAAAATGAACGGTTTCGAAACACTCTGGATGCCCGGTACCGATCATGCGGGCATTGCGACTCAGAATGTTGTGGAAAAACAGCTGGAGAAAGAAGGTCTCGACAGGCACAAGCTCGGCAGAGAAAAATTTGTTGAAAGAGTATGGAAATGGAAGGAAGAAAAGGGCAACAAGATAACCGAACAGCTCAAAACGCTCGGCTGCGCCTGTGATTGGGACAGAGAGCGATTCACAATGGATGAAGGTCTTTCCTTAGCGGTAAAAGAAGTTTTTGTGTCCCTCTATGAACGCGATTTGATTTACAGAGGCAAGTATATAATAAACTGGTGTCCGCGCTGCGGAACGGCTCTTTCGGATGAAGAAGCCGAGCACAAAGAAATAAACGGCTCTCTCTGGCATATCAAATACCGTGTGGAGGATTCCGATGATTTTGTGACAGTTGCAACAACAAGACCGGAGACGATGTTAGGCGACACTGCCGTAGCGATAAATCCAAAAGACGACAGGTATAAGGATTTAATTGGAAAGACGGTAATCCTGCCGTTACTCGACAGAAAACTTCGCGTAATCGAAGATTCGTTTGTGGACCCTGAATTTGGTACGGGCGTGGTGAAGGTTACTCCTGCCCATGACCCGAATGATTTTCAAATGGGAAAACGTCATGATCTTGACAGCATACAAATTCTAAACGAAGACGGGACTCTGAATAAAAATGCAGGACCGTACGCCGGCTTAGACCGGTTTAAGGCGAGAGAATTAGTGGTAACTCATCTTGAAGAACAAAATCTTCTAACCAAAGTTGAAGATCATACTTACAGCGTCGGCCATTGTTACAGATGCGGAACAATTGTGGAACCATATTTATCTACACAATGGTTCGTAAAAATTGGTCCTTTAGCTGAAAAAGCGCTTAATGCGGTTAAATCTAAAGAGATTAAGATTCATCCCGCCAAATGGGAAAAGACATATTTCCACTGGATGGAAAATATCAGAGATTGGTGTATTTCAAGACAACTCTGGTGGGGACACAGAATCCCCGCGTATCACTGCGCCGAGTGCGGCGAGATTATGGTTGCCCGGGAGGAGCCGGACGAATGCGTGAAGTGTTCAGGGAAGCTGAAACAGGACCCGGATGTTCTCGATACATGGTTTTCCTCATGGTTGTGGCCTTTCTCAACTTTAGGATGGCCTGAAAAAACAAAAGAACTGGAATATTTTTATCCGACTGATACTCTTGTCACAGGCCATGAAATTCTTTTTTTCTGGGTTGCCCGGATGATTATGTCGGGTTTGGAGTTCATGGAAAAGATTCCGTTCAGTGATATTTATCTTCACGGGGTTGTCCGCGATGAGAGCGGACGCAAAATGAGTAAATCACTTGGTAACGGCATTGACCCGCTGAAAATGGTTGAAATGTACAGCGCAGACGCAGTCAGATTTTCTATTCTGAGTCTTGCTCCCGAGGGATTGGATATCAGGATAAATGAAAAAGATTTTGAAATTGGCAGGAACTTCACTAATAAAATCTGGAACGCTTTTCGATTCATATATTCTAATATGGATGAGACTCAACTGCCCGAAATACAGAGCGATAATTTGGAACTTGCGGACAGGTGGATTCTATCAAGGTATAACACCGCTATTTCCGCGATTAACCGGGAAATTGAAGATTTCAAAATCTCCAATGCTTTAGACAAAGCGTATAAGTTTTTCTGGGGAGAATACTGCGATTGGTATCTTGAATTGATAAAGGAACGGCTTTATTCTGAGGATAAAGAGCGAAAAGATTCCGCGCTTGCGGTTGCCGTTACGGTATTAAAAGGAGCGATGCAGCTGTTACACCCGTTTGTTCCTTTTGTTACAGAAGAAGTGTATTCCACATTGTCAGGTGAAGAAAGCATTATGCTCAGCGCATATCCCGAATCGAATGAGAAGATGAAAAATTCACAGGCGGAAGAAGAAATGACTCTGATACAGGAACTGAGCACTTCTGTTCGCACTATACGAAGCCAGATGAGCGTTCCTCCGTCCGTAAAAGGCTCATTGATTATTGTAGGAGCAACTGATGCGGAGACGAAAATTATAGAAAATAACCGTTCATATATGGAAAATCTTTGCAAATTAGAATCAATAAGCTTTAATGGGGAGGTTGTTCGGGATAAATTAGCCGCTACGGACATTGTAAGAAATATTGAACTGATAGTTCCGCTTGAAGGATTGATTGATACGGAAGTAGAAGCGGAACGCCTGAATAAAGATTTGGAAAACGTGGAGAAAGCTCTTCAAGCAGTAAATAAAAAACTTTCTGATAAATCTTTTTTACAAAATGCTCCCGCCGATATAGTTGAAAAAGAACGTCAGAAGGAGAAAGATTTCAGCGCGAAGATTTCTAAGATTAAAACCAACCTTGAATGGCTTACGAAGGCTTCTTAGGGAAAACAGCAGCTGTTATTATGATTCGGAATAATAATAACTCCTGTTGTAATAAACTTATCTATCAGAATGAGAAATGAAAACCTTTCAGCCGAGCTGAACCTTTCCACGCCCATTCAGTACTTGAGTGGGATTGGACCGAAGCGCGGAGAGGCATTTGCGTCAACAGGAGTTCACACAGCGGGAGACCTGCTCTATTATTATCCCAGAAGGTATCTCGACAGACGCTCCATCACTCCGATAGAAGAACTTGAGAAAGACAATCTTTCCACCGTCGTGGGCGAAGTGGTTTCCTTCGGATTAGAAAGAGGGCGGCGTAGAAGATTTAAGATACTTCTTGATGACGGAACCGGAATACTTGCTTGCACATGGTTTAACGGAATCAGATTCGTTCAAAAGAGATTCAAGGAAAACCAGCTGATCGCTGTTCACAGCAAGGTGGGTATATATGCGAATCAGTTCACCATGATTCACCCCGAATTTGATATTCTTGGAAGTGGGCAAGACCCTCTCAAGACGGGAGCAATTATACCAGTATATCCTTCCACCGATGGATTGAAAAAGGTACGATTAGATTCCAACGGAATATTGAAAATTATAAAGAATTCAGTAGCCGCTTTAACGGGGCTTGTAAAAGAATATTTGCCTCACAATACAATTGACGAAAATAACCTGCTGAACCTCCCGGAGGCATTGAAGCAAATACATTTCGCGGATGATGGTGACATTCTTCAAAAGGCGATATTCAGATTGAAATTCGATGAGTTGTTCTTTTACCAATTACTTTTGGCAGTAAGAAAACACTCAACAAAGAAAAGCCGAATTGGAATCAAGTTTAAATCGAAAAACGAACTGTTGAGCAGTGTCTTTAAATCTCTTCCTTTTGAATTAACGGATTCGCAGAAAAAGGTAATGGGAGATATCAGAAAGGATATGAGCGAATCATCTCCAATGCAACGGCTGTTGCAGGGTGATGTAGGTTCCGGGAAAACCGTGGTGGCGTTTTTAGCCTCTGCTATCGCTATCGGGTCAGGATATCAGGCGGCAATTATGGCGCCTACCGAAATTCTAAGTGATCAACACTTTCAGAACGCTGTTAAGTTCTTTAAGGACACCGGCGTGAAGATCGTGCAGCTGAAGGGCGGACTAACCGGGACGAAAAGAAAAACGATATTTCAATCGTTGTCGAATGGAGAATCTGATTTGGTCATCGGCACACATGCTTTATTGTATGATGAAGTTCAATTTAAAAATCTCGGGTTTGCCGTAATAGATGAGCAGCACCGTTTTGGTGTGGAGCAAAGAGCCGGATTAATGATAAAGGGAGTGAATCCGGATATTCTGATTATGAGCGCCACTCCTATTCCCCGTTCGCTGGCAATGTCGATTTACGCAGACCTTGATGTATCGTACCTGACCGAGATGCCGGCAGGCAGGAGAAAAGTTCGCACAGAACTAAGAAGCGCTGTTAATCGTCATAAGATATATGAATTCCTAAAAGGGAGGTTTAAGGCCGGAGAACAAGCGTTCATACTTTATCCTCTTATAGAAGAATCTGAAAAAATTGATTTGCAGGCGGCAGTGAAAGCGTTTGACAATTTGGAGAATAAAATTTTCCCCGAATTTAATCTCGCGTTGTTACACGGCAGGATGAGCGCTGAGGAAAAAGAGACGGTAATGAACGGTTTTTCTAACGGAAATGTTGATGCGCTGATAACTACCACCGTGATTGAAGTCGGAATTGATATTCCTAACGCAACTGTCATGCTTGTGGAAAACGCCGAACGGTTCGGGCTATCACAGCTTCATCAGCTGAGAGGCAGGATTGGAAGGGGTGGAAACAAATCATACTTTATAATGATAAGCGATTCCAAAGGAGCGGCGGCGCAGCGGCGGTTGAATGTGTTAATGGAGAGTAACGATGGATTTGTAATCGCACAGGAAGACCTGAAACAGCGCGGTTATGGGGATTTCTTTGGTAAGCGACAGCACGGAATTCCGGATTTTAAATTAGCGGATATCATTGAGGATGCCCATATCGCAAAAGACGCTAGAACATCGGCTTTTAATCTGACCGAAGAAGATCCGCATTTGAGAAAACCGGAGAACAGATTGCTTAGAGACAGGTTTATGAGTAGTTATTCAGACCGATTAAAATTTATCGAAACGGGATAATTAACGTTTGCGGAGAATGTCAGTAGTAGTTAACTTTTCCGTTCGTATACTTTGTAAAATTGACTGAAGAGAAGAGATGAGCGAAACCGAGAATAAATTAGACCAATTGTTTATGAATTTAGTGTTGTCTCTACACTCTGCCGCTATGCAGCAGATGGGGAAGCTGAAAAATCCTATAACCGACAAGGTTGAGAGAAATTTGGGGCAGGCTGAATTATCAATTGATATGTTGGATATGATAAAGAAAAAGACCGAAGGCAATCTGAGCGAGGAAGAAAATAAATTTCTTAAACAAATGCTTAATGAGTTGAAAATGAATTTTATGGATGAAAAAAACAAAGGGGAAGAAAAACCTCCTGAAGAAGTGTCTGAAGATGAAGAACCTGAGGACGAAAAAACATCATCTGATGTGAAGCCGGACGAAAAGGATTCGGAAAACGATAAGGAAGAAAAAAGCGGAGAAGAAGAATAAATGTTTAATTCTATCAAAGAAGCCGACAGGACTCAGCTGTTTGTTGCGTTGGGTGTGCTGTTTGTTGCACTGTTCACATATTTGGATACAGTTGCTCCCACAGTATCTTTTTGGGATGCCGGCGAATATATAGCGACCGCCTTTACACTTGGAGTTCCGCATCCTCCGGGCGCTCCTTTTTTCCTGATTCTCGCAAGGCTGTTCACGATGATACCAATAGGCGACGATATAGCCTATCGTGTGAATTTACTCTCGGTCATTTCAAGCGCTCTCACGGTGATGTTCACGTTTCTTATTATCGTAAAATTAGTGAGACATTGGAAAGGCAAATTAGAGTCGGCACAAGATAAATTCGTGGCTTATACCGGCGGCGTAATCGGCGCTCTCTCGTTTGCATGGTCGGATAGTTTCTGGTTCAACGCTGTAGAGGCTGAAGTCTATGCCCTCAGCGCGTTGTTTACGGCGGTTGTCGTCTGGCTGGCATTGCATTGGCTGGAGCATTCCGACAGGCGAGGAAGTTCCCGTTATCTGCTTATGATTGCTTACGTGATGGGCTTAGCGATTGGCGTGCATCTTTTGAGTCTATTGGCGCTTCCGGTAGTAGCGCTTATAATTTATTTCAAAAAATATCAGTTCTCGCCGAAATCGTTTATAGGATTGATAGCGCTTACCGGACTGACATTCATCGTAATTTATTTAGGAATAGTAAAAGGTGTGCCGACATTAGCTGATAAGACATCGTTCGGGTGGGTATTCGCGTCCGTTGTCATACTTTATCTTTTTACTTATTGGAGCGTGAGGAACGGGAATCGTATACTCACACTGGCGTTATTGTCAACTGTTCTTCTAACGGTCGGTTATTCAACTTATGCTATAATATATGTCCGTGCGAACGCCAATCCATTCATCAATGAAAATAATCCGAGCAATACACAGCGACTGGTCTCATATATGAACAGAGAGCAGTATGGGGACGCTCCAATTTTTGACAGGAAAAGATGGAAACCGAAGAACAAAAAAAAATACAGCGGCGAAGCGGATTATTTTTGGAACTATCAAATTAAACGGATGTATATACGATATTTCAATTGGCAGTTTATCGGCAGAAAAGCGGGAGAAGTTGACGCAAGCAAATTTTATGGACTTCCTTTCCTGTTGGGGCTGTTCGGCGCGTATTATCAGTATCGCAAAGACCCGAAGCAGGCGTTTAATGTCCTCTCTCTCTTTTTTATGACAGGGCTGGCTATAGTCCTCTATTTGAATCAGGAGGACCCGCAACCTCGCGAGCGGGATTATTCTTACGTCGGATCATTTATGGCATTTTCATTATGGATAGGTATTGGAGCTACCGGTTTATTGGAGCTGGCATCGAAATATATCAAAGAGCGGAAAACACAACAGTATGCGTCCGCTGCGATTGCAGGTCTCATATTATTTATTGTTCCGATAAATATGGCTGCCAAAAATTGGAACGAACATGACCGATCAGGAAATTACGTAGCGTGGGACTACTCTTACAATATTTTAGCAACAGTAGAACAGAACGCTATTATTTTTACAAACGGTGATAACGATACTTTCCCTGTTTGGTATTTACAGGAAGTAGAAGGTATAAGAAAAGATGTTAGAGTGGTAAACCTTAGCCTGTTAAATACAAGATGGTATATAAGGCAGCTTCGGGATAATGAACCGAAAGTTCCAATTACGTTCACCGACAGGGAATTGGACCGACTTACTCTGACATCCTGGCCCAAAGAGGGAAACAAAGTTTCGCTACCGGGAGCTCCCGATGAATTTGGAAACTCGACGCCTGTTGAGTGGCGACTGAAAGCGACCATAAATACGAAAAATTATTCAGCTTTAAGAGTACAGGATCTGATGATACTGCATATATTGGAGGAAAACCGCTGGGAACGCCCTATATATTTTGCGGTAACTGTCTCCCAAAGTAACAAGCTCGGCTTGGAACGTTTCTTGAGAATGGATGGTCTGGCTTTCAGAGTCCTGGATTCCTCTCCTATAGAAGCGGATTCAGAAGGAAATCCTCTGATAAAAGAGCCTATGTATCCTGAATTAATAGAACCGACAAGAATCGAAGAGAATTTAGTAAAAAATTATAAATATAGGGGTCTTGATGACCCGGATGTATATATAAATCCAAGCGTTAAAAAATTACTGCAAAACTATCGATCTGCATATATGCAGCTTGCTTTCAGGTATGTTAAGGAAGGTGAAAAAGAAAAACTCGGCAGACTCCTGGCATCTATGGAAAAGAACATTCCGGAAAAAACTATACCTCTTTCGAGCAGGATGATGAAGCTTCAGATAGGTAGTATGGAAAATGAGGCAGGCTTTCCTGAAAAAATGGAAGAAAGGCTTAAAAAACTGCTCACTAATCCGCGCAGCACTTTCAATGACAAGCTTATATACGGAAATTACTATATGAGAGAATTGGGCGATTATGAGAAAGCCGCACAAATATTTAACGAATTAGTGGAAGAAAAACCTAATTCAGGCAGAGCCGTTGGAATGCTTGTTTCGACCTATGACTTAAGCAATGATTACGCAGGGGCTCTAAGGGTGCTGGATAATTGGCTTGAACTGCATCCTAATGACAATAATGCTCGTCTTCGTACGGCTGAATTACGGGCGAAATTGGACTCAGTTACTTCTTCCCAGTAGGAAGTTAAGAGCTAACTTATATCTACATTGAGCGATTCTGCCCTTGTAAGCATTGTAATTCCACACTACAACGGCAGTGCATTGCTGAAAAAGTGTCTTGAATCTCTCCAAAAAACAACATATCCGAATTATAATATTATAATTGCGGATAACGCATCGGAAGATGATAGCGTGGAGATGGTATCACAGGACTTTCCATCGGTGGAAATCCTAAGGCTCGAAAGCAACAAAGGATTCGCCGGCGGATGTAACGCGGGAATAGTCGCTGCCAAAAAATCTGAATACGTTGTTTTATTCAATAATGATGCGCTGGCAGAGCCTGAATGGCTGTCAATTTTGGTGGATGTTATGGAGTCCGATGAAAGAATCGCCGCCTGTCAGCCGAAAATATTATCCATAAAGAATAAAGGATATTTTGATTATTCCGGCGCTGCCGGAGGCTTAATGGATAAATACGCCTACCCGTTCGCCAGGGGTCGCATTTTAGCAACAATAGAAAAGGACAGCGGGCAATATGATGACAATTCATCTATCTTTTGGGCATCGGGAACGGCGTGTATTCTAAGGAATTCAGCGTTGGAGAAAGTCGGCAAGCTTGACGAAGTGTTTTTTGCTCATATGGAGGAAATAGATCTTTGCTGGCGATTCCGGTTATCCGGCTACTACATTATGGTAGCGCCGGAAAGTATCATATATCACCAATCAGGTGCGACACTGTCAGCGGAAACCTTCAAAAAGAAGTATCTGAATCATAGAAACAGCATTCTGATGATGTTAAAAAATTATTCGCTCTCATCGCTGATCAAGTTATTTCCTCTGCGAATTATTATAGATTCAATGGCATTGGGGTATTCTCTTTTAACATTAGACATAAACAGGTTCAGCGGAATTATAGCCGCGTTTCTCTGGCTGTTGACTCACCCGTTTTATCTTATCAAGGCGCGGATGAGAACTCAATCAGTGCGGGTTATCGGAGATAAAGAAATTCTTGATAATCTATACGATGGAAGCATCGCTTTATCTTATTACATCAACAGGAAAAGAACGGTTAAAGAATTAGAGTAAAATCATTCCTTATCAAGTTTATCGAGATAAAATTGATACGTTTTTATATTCGTGGGATTTAGAACGATAAGTCGCTCAAATATGTCTCTTCTCCGATAACCGTAAACCGCTTTGGATAGCTCCTCGGCATGAGCGTTCAGGAATTCAATAGGATATTTATCAAGTGAATTAAGTTCGAATATATCCCGAAATAAATCCAAGGTTTCGTTAAGACTTTTCAATGCTTCAGCGGGTTTCTGCTCTTCATAGAGAAAGTAAAGGAAGTCACTGTATTTTCCTTTGGCGTTTCTCAATCTCCAATTAGAACTAATTTCATCAATTCTAATTTCCCTGTTTCGCCATCCCTGAGCGTGGGAACTGATTTTCCCCCTTGTCGCTAATTCTTTCGCACTGTTATAATATTTACTTCCTTGCAGCGGTTCAATGGAATCGAATTCTCCCCCAAGGATTAAATTAACATAAAAATCGATAAAGCTCGTTATGGTATGGAAGACACCTATATGATATAACGGATCGTTGGGTGTGTAAACAAAGACCCATCGCCTGTCAAAATAGCGTTGGTCACCCTTGTTTGTGATAGCGACTTGCGCGTGGTATAGTTTTTCCGAACCGGCTACTGTGACAGATTCGACAAATATTTGCATATCCATTTCAAATATCAAATCGTAACCGTCATCAGTATAATCAAACTCGTTTATGTAGGTAGCAATCTCCTTAGCAAGCGTTTGTAAGTCATTTTGCTCTTTGGGTGTGAGGCGGGTGGCTTCAAGTTTTATATTTGAAATAACTGATTGAGCTAACGCATACTCGTTGGTCCACATTGAAAAAAAGAATATGAGCGTTAATAAACGAAATGAAAACATAACTTTACAATTCATTTCTATAAAGTTAAATTAAGGCGTTCTTTTAGTCAAGGCAATAAAAGCAGGGGATATTTCTGAAATAGCCGTTTCAAATGCCGTAACTATCAGAATATTCGGCACTTATGTTGGTTATTATAGTTTGAGGAGCAAAAGACACTGAATTGAATAAGATTGGTGATATCATAGTAGAAAATCTACCGGAACTTAAATTGCTGAAACAAATCGGTAAACTCGCTGATGAGCAAAAGATCGATGTTTATTTGGTTGGCGGAGCAGTACGGGATTTTATCCTCGGGAAATCAAATTTTGATATGGATATTGTCGTAGTTTCAGACGGCATAAAATTCGCTAAAGAATTGCAACATGAGCTGAAAAGTGATTCTTTCGTTGCTTGGGAGCAATTTGGCACCGCTGAACTGGGTTTTCCGAAATTAAAACTTGAAGTGGCGACTGCGCGCTCTGAGGAATACGTCAAGCATTCAAGAAAACCTTCCGTCAAAGCTTCTGATATTAATTCAGACTTAAAAAGAAGGGATTTCACTATTAACGCAATGGCTATTTCTCTGAATTCAAAAAGTTTCGGTAATCTGCTGGATCCATTCAACGGAAAAGGGGATATAGAGAAAAAGATATTGAAAACCCCTTTGAATCCGAACGAAACACTAAATGAAGATCCCCTGAGAATGCTCAGAGCAATCCGATTTTCAGCTCAATTAAACTTTGATGTGGATAATGAAGTAATGCGTGCCATACGGAAAGAGAAGGACCGACTTTCCATTGTGTCACAGGAAAGGATTACAGCCGAGCTCTTTAAAATACTTGCTACCGAAAAACCGTCTATCGGGATAGTCGGATTATTGGGAAGCGAGCTTCTCGAAACGGTGCTTCCTGAAATGATTCCTATGATAGGAGTAGAACAGGTTGGGCAGTATCATCACAAGGATGTATTTTGGCATACTCTCGAAGTGGTGGATAATTTATCGGAGTATTCAGATAATATCGATTTACGGTTTTCCGCTCTGGTTCATGATATAGCTAAGCCGGATACAAAAAAGTTTGTAAAAGGAAAAGGCTGGACTTTTCATTCGCATGAGGTGCTGGGTTCAAAAATGGTGGAGGAACTGGGCAGACGCCTAAAACTTTCTCGGAAAACAATCAAATTCGCAAAAAAGATGACTTTTCTCCACCTTAGACCGATCGCTCTTGTAAGTAAAAAAGTCACGGATAGCGCTGTCAGGAGGTTTATCGTCAGAGCTGGAGAAGACGTGGAAAGTCTTATGATGCTTTGCCGGGCTGATATTACAACTAAGAATCCGGCCAAAGCAAAAGCTTATATGAAAAATTTTCAAATCGTTGAAGAAAAAATGTATGAAGTATTAAAAAATGACGAATTGAAAGCTTTTCAATCTCCCATAAGAGGAGAAGAAATTATGAGATTATGTGACATAAAACCGGGGAAAGCCATTGGAATAATCAAACATAATATTGAGCAGGCAATATTGGATGGAGAAATTCCAAATGAGTATGATGCGTCACTTGAATATTTTCTGAACCATAAAGATAAATGGCTCAGTGAAATTAAAGATTAATTAGCAAGTCACTTTTGTAAACATTTTTAGCAATTGGTTTGTCTAACAAATTGTGAATGATAAAAACGAAATGTTTAATTCCATTATAATGTCCTTAACTGAAATGTCTGACTGCGTTAGAGCAGCCCACATTCGCACAAACAATAGTCCTTTGGTTGAAAACGCAGGATGGAAAAATAATTACGAACTTTTGATTTAATTTACCGTAACTCATTTATGGAACAAAATTCGATTAAAACAACTATTGAAAATAAACCGTTGGTGGGCACAATGAGTTTCTTAGATACAAGATTAGTTTTCGTCAAAATAAAAATGATAACGTTAAGCGCTCGTATGAGAGTATTGGGAATATTTGGATGAGCTGGAGGAATCAGAAAATGAATATTCATAAAAATTTATTAGTTGCCGGACTAATTTTCTTCGTCCCGGCTGTGAGTAATGGTCAAAGAGACAGGTTACTTACATTGGATGAAAGCATAACAATTGCGCTGCGTAAAAATTATTCGATTAAGAGCGCGGAATACACACTTCAGCAGCGTGACGCTCAAGTATTAGGCGCATATTCAGCGATTCTTCCGAGCGTGAACATCAGCTCGGGAAAATCACGGTTTCTTCAGGGAGCAACAAGCAATATCGGAACTGTGCAGGGAATAGACTCCGAAGGAAATCCGACGATTATTTCCAGAGTATTTACATCTCCGTATTTTCAACAGGATAATCATTCGTTTGGATTGAGCATAAATCAAAACATTTATGACGGCGGCAAGTGGTGGAACAATATAGCACAGGCGAAGTCGTTTCAAACCTCGGGATTTCATGCTCTCGAAGGCGCCAAGAATGATGCTGTCTTTCAGATCACTCGACGCTATTTAGAGCTTTCAAAAGCAACTGCGCTGCAATACGCATTGTTTGATGCCCTGATGTTAAGTCAGGAACAGCTCGAAAGGACAAATAGCCTTTATGAACTAGGTTCCGTTGCCAGAACAGACCTGTTCAAAGCAAAGGTTCAGTTGGGTACCGATAAATCGAATCTGCTTACCCAGCAGAATGTAGTTGCCGCGGCAAAATCGAGCCTGAATTTGGTAATGGGAAGAAATCCGCTGACACCAATTAGATTAGAAGAGAAAGAATATGCAAAAGTTGAATATCCAAGCAGAGAAAAAGCGATTGATATTGCAAAGAAAAATAATCCAAGACTAAAACAGTTTGAAGCTGCGGTAAGGGGAGCGCAGCATGGTACGAAAGTCGCGAAAGCCGCATTTTTCCCGAAATTAAGCGCGAGCATTCAGTATTCGAGAAATAATCAGGACCTCGGAAGTGTATTCTCTCCGTCAAATATATCAAACAATTGGCAATCAAATCTTGGTGTATCGCTGAATTTGAATATATTCAACGGCTTTGCTGACAAAGCCAATCTCGAGCAATCACAGGCGATTTATAATTCCTCTAAAGAGGATTTGGAAAATAGTAATAGAGAACTCATCGCCAGGATTGATGACGCCATCACCAAGCTTGAAACCTATGAAGAATTGGAAAATATATTCGAGGAGAATCAGCAATCAGCAACAGAAGACCTTCGATTGGCGACTGAACGATATGGTCTCGGGTCGGCCACTCTGTTAGAGGTTCAGGACGCTCAGGTCGCGCTCTTGAGAGCGAACACATCAGTAATCAGAAATAAATATGACAGTCAGATAGCTCATGCGCAGCTAATGAATACGATGGGGCAAATTCGATAAGGAGTATGAAAGTGACTAAAAGGAAAAAATTAATAATTGCAGGCGGAACGTTAATAGTTATCGGCGGTTTGGTCGCGGCAAAAATTATGGGCGGTTCGGACGATGTAGTAACTGTCCAGGTGGAAGAAGTTACAAATGAAAATATTGTTGAAATAGTCTCTGCTTCAGGAAGGGTGCAGCCTGTAATTTCAGTGAATATTGCAGCCAACGTCAGCGGAAAAATATTAAGTATGACCGCCGAAGAAGGCGATGAAGTTAAAGCAGGTCAAGTGATCGTATATTTAGACAGCGCAAGATATGTAGCTTCCGTTGATCAACGTAAGGCAGCTCTGCGGTCGGCAAAAGCGCAGGAAGCTCTTGAAAGAGCAAATCTGAAAGTGACTAATAGCGCCACCAAAAGGCAGCATGAACTTTATAAAAAAGGACTAATCTCGGAATCAGATTTGGAGGGCGCTGACGGAAATTACGAAGTCGCAATAGCGCGACTGAACAGCGCACACGAATCTGTCTCTCAGGCTAAAGCCCTTCTTGATCAGGCGAAGGACGATCTCAGTAAAACAATGCTTTACACTTCTTTGAGCGGTACGGTTGTTAAAATAAACAAAGAAGTGGGTGAAATCGCTTTAGGTTCCCAATTTCAGGAAGATATAATAATGACCATCGCAGACCTTACTGATATGGAAGTCTTGGTCGAGGTAGATGAAAACGATGTGGTATTGCTCGAAATCGGCGATACAACAGCTATTGAGATAGATGCATTCGGCGATGAAATATTCAGCGGTTTAGTTGAGGAAGTAGCTAATTCGGCGGTCACTCGAGGACTCGGAACGCAGGAGCAAGTAACGAATTTCGAAGTCACGATAAGGATGCTTGAATTTCCTGAGATGCTGAGACCCGGAATGTCCGCTTCAGTGGAAGTAATTACCAATGTCTCGGAAAACGCCACGGCAGTGCCGATACAATCGGTTACCGTTCGCGAGCCTAAAAAAATTGTGCGAGTTGAGGGTGGAGAAGGTATCGCCATAGCCTCGAACGGATTCGAAAAAGAAAAACATAATGGAACCGACGATTATGTTGAAGTGGTATTCGTAGTGGAAGACGGCATAGCTGTTATGCGAAAAGTGAAAACAGGCATTACCGGTGAATCCAAGATAGAAATACTTGAGGGGGTTGAACCCGGTGAAAAGATTGTTTCAGGTTCTTATAGAGTATTGAGTAAAACACTTCAGGATGGCGATTATGTTAGGGTCGAAGATGAGAATGAGGGGAAAGCGGAAGGGCTGAGCCACTAATGACACTTATAGATATTGAAAACGTAAAAAAGATATATGATTTGGGCGCAGAAAAAATTCATGCCCTGGACGGAGTCAGTCTGAAAATAGAGCAGGGAGAATACATTGCTATCATGGGACCGTCAGGCTCAGGAAAATCTACAATAATGAATATCCTTGGGTGCCTCGATACTCCGACTACCGGATCATATCTGTTTGAAGAAGAACAGGTAAACGAAATGGATGATGATCAGCTGGCGGGAATTAGAAACGAGAAGATAGGATTCGTATTCCAGACGTTTAATCTACTGCCGAGAATCAGCAGCCTGCAAAACGTCGAATTACCTTTGATTTACGGCGGAGTGAGTTTGGAAAGTAGAAGAGAACGGGCAAAGGAAGTGCTTGAACAAGTCGGTTTGGGTGATAGAATGAATCACAAACCGAACGAACTTTCAGGTGGTCAGCGACAGCGCGTCGCAGTAGCCCGGGCATTGGCAAACAAGCCGTCAATAATACTTGCGGATGAGCCAACGGGTAATCTTGATTCTAATACCGGTGAAGAGATATTGTCGTTATTCAACGAACTTCATGACGCCGGCAACACAATAATCCTTGTTACACATGAGGAATATATCGCGGAAAACGCTCATCGTATCATCAGGCTTCACGACGGATTAATTGCCAGTGATGAAGCCGTTCAAATGCACACGATGAATTAGATACCGATATGCTTACTCGACAGATTAAAGAGATATATGAAGGAGTGAGAATAGCGCTTTCAGCTCTTCGTGAAAACAAATTCCGCTCAACACTGACCACACTCGGTATAGTAATCGGCATTGTGGCTGTAACGGTTATGGCTACTGCTATAGAAGGATTGAACAGAGCGTTCTCCACAAGTATATCTGCTCTCGGTTCAGATGTTCTCTTCGTTGATAAAATGCCCTGGTTCACTAATAAGGATTTCTTCAAGTATAATAACCGGAAGGACATTAAAATATCGGATGCGGAAAGCATTTTTAAATATGCCAGCCATGTGAGCGCTGTCGCCCCTGTAGTAAGCGCACACAAAACAGTAAAACATCGAGAAAAAAGTCTTGGACGGGTTATGGTAATCGGAACCACAACTTCATATAGTGAAACGGCAAATCTTTATCCGGAATATGGAAGATTCTTATCAGATATAGACGTAAAGCACTCGAGACACGTAGCTGTAATAGGCAGTGAGATCGCAGCTAATCTCTATGAAAATGAAGATCCGATCGGCAGTAAAATACGGATCGAAGGTCGCCCTTATAGTGTAATCGGAATCCTCGAAAAGAAGGGAAATTTACTCGGAATGATGGATCTTGATTCCAGAGTGATAATACCTCTGGCAACATTTAGCAATTCGTTCGGTACGCGACGACGAGTTTCCATTCATGTTAAAGTAAATGACCAGGTATATATGGAAGAAACAAAGGATGAGCTGATTGGAATTATGCGGCGCGTGAGGAGAGTTCCTCCGGGCGCCGAAGACGACTTCAGCATAAATCAACAAAGCGTTTTTACCGATATGTATGATAATATGACCGGTGCAATTTATGGAGCCGGTATCGTAATAACAGCGCTGTCGTTGTTAGTTGGAGGAATCGGCGTGATGAATATTATGCTGGTTTCGGTTACAGAGAGGACAAGAGAAATTGGCATACGAAAGGCGCTTGGCGCCCGGAGAAGAAGTATACTATTTCAATTTCTCATTGAATCTTCAGCAATCTGTTTATTGGGCGGGATTATCGCTCTTGTAATAGGCTTCGGAATTAGCGTGGTAATAGACAAGTATTTGCTGCCAACGGCTATGCCGTTATCATGGGCCTTGTTAGCGCTCGTCATTTCAGCTTTAATAGGAATTGGATTTGGAATGTTTCCTGCGTCAAAAGCCTCAAAATTAGATCCTATAGATGCGCTGAGGTATGAATAATGGGATACTTTAACAGCTTTATAATTGCGGTAGAGAGTCTCACAAAACAAAAAATGCGCTCGGCTCTGACTCTGATAGGTATGATAATCGGTGTTGCTTCAATTATCGGTATTATGACAACGATGGAAGCTATTCAAACATATATGGAAAAAAGCTTATCCATTCTCGGCTCTACGGTATTTCAAGTGCAGAAAACGCCGTTTATGAATGTAGGGCCGAGCGAGAGACATAAATATCGGAACAGAAAAAACATAAAAGTAGAACACGCTGACGCTATAAGAGACAGAGCGAAAAAAGTCGCTAACGTCGGCGCAGAAGATTGGGCTTTCGGTAAGGCTATCGGTTATAAGAAGAAAACCACCGAGCCTGTATACCTCGTGTCCGGCGCTACGCCGGAGTGGTCGCCAAATAACGGTTATTTCGTTGAGGACGGGAGATTTTTAACACAAACAGATGTGGATTATTCACGGTTTGTAATGGTCATCGGATTAGAGGCTGTGGAAGCGTTGTTTCCATTCAAATATCCTATCGGCGAAACAGTGAAGTTTGAAGGCAGGAACTTTGAGGTGGTAGGGGTTATCGAAGAGCAGGGCAATGAAATGGGACGATCAAGAAACAATATGTTGGTGATTCCGCTCCCTGTATTTCAGAAAATTTATGGAAAAGAAGGATCGATAAATATTACTATATCCGCAAAATCGTCCGAGCTATTGAACGGAGCTATTGACGAGATAATTACAATTATGCGAGCGGTACGTAAAGTTGCTCCCGGTGAAGAAAACGATTTTGAAGTTTTCAACAGTGAAAGTTTGATAAGTTTTTTTAATGATATATCACGCAATTTGAAAATTGGCTCAGTTTTAATCAGTTTCATTTCTTTAGCGGTTGCCGGAATTGGGATTATGAATATTATGATGGTATCCGTTACGGAGAGGACGAGAGAGATAGGCATAAGAAAAGCTATCGGTGCGAGAAAAAAACATATCCTTACACAATTCCTCGTCGAGGCCGTATTACTTAGCCTTACAGGCGGGTTAATAGGAGTAATTTTCGGTGTTGTGCTTGGGAATGTAGCCGCAAGTTTTATGAACCTTAGCGTTGCTATTCCTTGGTTCTGGGTTGTAATAGGGTTACTTTTCTGCTCATTCGTGGGCATCGTATCCGGATTCTGGCCTGCTTTGAAGGCATCAAGACTTGATCCAATCGAATCTCTGCGATACGAATAAAATTCTGAAAAACAGCTAAAATATCAGTTTTTTTAATAGTTGGTATAAATATTGCTCTTGACACTCGGGCGTCACTCTACTAAATTTAAAATTCATAAATTTAGTGAGAAACCGTTTGAGTATTTCAAAAGAAGATGTAGATAAAATTGCCCGGCTTGCTAAGCTCGATCTTTCCGAGGATGAGCGAAATAAATTCGCAAAGCAGCTCGGCGACATTATATCATACGTAGAAAAACTCAATGAAGTTGACGTATCCGACGTGGAGCCTCTGGCTCATGTAAATGATATTATGAATGTCTCACGGGAAGATAAATCCCGACCCTCTTTGGATAAAAAGCAAGTATTCAAGAATTCTCCTAAGCATGATAACGAATATTTTCTCGTCCCGAAGGTACTGAAAACATAATATGGTAATGGTTTAATGCATTCTGTTGGAGTCATACCCGCAAGATATGGTTCAAAAAGACTTCCGGGTAAGCCTTTGGCGCTTATAGGCAACAAACCTATGATTCAGCACGTTTGGGAAAGCGCAAATCAAGCGCAAACTCTCGATGAATTGATAGTCGCTACAGATGACGAAAGGATAATTCAGGCGGTAAGAGATTTCGGCGGTAAGGCGGTTATGACTCCCTCAGATTCAGAGAGCGGCAGTGATAGGGTCGGTGCGGCTGTAAGAAATATGAATGTTGATGTGGTAGTGAATATTCAGGGTGATGAACCGTTCATAGAATCCTCTATTATCGATGACATCGTGAGGTCGTTCGAAGAGCCGAACGTTGTTATGTCCACTCCTGTGAGAAAGTCGGATAAGGACGATGATCTGTCGAATCCGAATATCGTGAAAGTTGTGATGGACGAGAATTGGAATGCGTTGAATTTTAGCCGCAGCCAAATTTCTGATGAGTGGATTCATATTGGAATTTACGGATATACGCACGAATTTCTGATGAAATATATTGCCCTGGAGCGAACACCACGTGAGATTTCGGAAAGCCTTGAACAACTTCGAGTAATTGAACACGGCTATAAAATAAATCTTGTTGAAACAAATTATCATGCGTTTCCGATTGATACGGAAGCCGATTTAGAGCGGGCGAATAATTTAATGATGGAAAGGGCGGAAGGTTAGTGGCAAAGAATACCAAATACATTTTTTTCACCGGTGGAGTAATATCGGGGCTTGGCAAAGGAATCGCCGCTGCCTCTGTGGGAGCGATATTAAAAGCAAAGGGACTATCGGTCACGATACAGAAATTCGATCCTTACATAAATATCGATCCGGGCACGATGTCTCCTTATCAGCATGGAGAAGTGTATGTAACTGATGACGGCGCAGAAACCGATTTAGACCTTGGCCATTACGAACGATTTATTCATACGAATATGACGCGGATGAATAATTTGACTACAGGGCAAGTTTATAACTCGGTGATAACCAAAGAACGGAGAGGAGATTATCTCGGAGCGACAGTGCAGGTGATCCCCCACATTACGGACGAGATAAAAAATGCCATTAAACGACTATCGGGAAATGGGAAAAAATTTGATGTTGTGATAACCGAAGTGGGTGGCACAGTGGGCGATATCGAAAGCCTGCCTTTCCTGGAAGCGATACGCCAATTTTGTATTCAAGAGGGAAAAGATAACACCTTTATCATTCATCTCACCCTTATTCCTTATATTGAAAGTTCAAAAGAATCGAAAACAAAACCGACTCAACATTCAGTAATGCGATTAAGAGAAATCGGATTGCAGCCTGATATTCTCCTCTGTAGAACCGGAACTAAACTTGATAAAAGTATCAGAGACAAACTCTCACTTTTCTGTAATGTAACGCCGAAGTCCGTCATTGAAGCGAGGGACGTTAAGAGCATTTATGAGATTCCTTTGCGATATAATAACGCGGGAGTTGGTGAGTTACTTTCGGAGAAACTTGGTCTGTCCAAAGCAAAAGTTGACTTTTCCGACTGGGAAGATTTTTTAAATAAATTAAATAATCCTGAAGGTAGTGTAACTATCGCCGTATGCGGGAAATACAATAAACTTGCCGATGCGTACAAAAGCATTCTTGAAGCGTTTGTTCACGCCGGAGTTGATAATTCGGTCAATGTTGACATTAAATGGGTGGATACTCAGAAGATTTCAGGTAATGAAGATAAATTACTCGGTAAAGTGGATGGTATCCTCATACCGCCGGGTTTCGGTAAACGGGGCGTCGAGGGAAAAATAAAGGCTGCCAAATATGCCCGGGAAAATAAAATACCGTTTTTGGGGATTTGTCTCGGAATGCAATGCGCCGTGATAGAATTTGCGCGTAACGTTTGCGGTTTGGACAAAGCTAACAGTAGAGAATTCAATCGCAAGACCCCTTTTCCAATAATAGATATAATGGCGAATCAAAGGGGTATAAAAAATAAAGGCGGAACAATGCGGTTAGGCGCATATCCCTGCACACTTAAACCGGGCACAAACGTCTCTAAAGCTTACCGTAGAAAAAAAATCAGTGAGAGACACCGCCACAGGTATGAATTGAACAATAAATATAAAGCGCGGTTAGAGAAGGCGGGTATGGTTCTTTCCGGAATAAATGAAAGAGATAATCTAACGGAAATTATTGAGATTAAGGATCATCCATGGTTCGTCGGAACTCAATTTCATCCCGAACTGAAATCGAGAGTGTTCGATACTCATCCTCTCTTTAGAGATTTCGTAAAAGCGGTTAAAAAACAGAAACTTTCCGGAAAAAAGTAATATGACGAAGATTGTGGAAATAGACGGAATCAGAGTCGGTGGAAATGAGGGTTTGCTCCTTATCGCCGGGCCGTGCGTTATTGAGTCTGAGGAGATTGCGTTCTCAACCGCCGAAAAATTGGCGGAAATATCCGAATCTCTGAAAATTCCGATTATATATAAGTCATCTTATCTGAAGGACAACCGTTCTTCCTCGAAATCCTATCAGGGACCCGGCTTGAAAGAAGGATTACGGATACTTTCGGAAGTCAAAAAAAGGTACGGTCTTCCCCTGTTATCGGATGTGCACAGCATCGAACAGGTTGCTGCCGCGGCTGATGTGCTTGATGTAGTGCAGATACCCGCTTACCTATGTATGCAAACCGAACTGACTCTTGAAGTTGCCAGACGAGCAAAAGCGGTGAATATTAAAAAGGGGCAATTTATCGCTCCCGAGAATATCAAGAATGTAATCCAAAAGATCGAAGAAGAAGGAAACACTAATATAATTCTTACCGAGCGTGGAGTTTCGTTCGGCTATAAGAATCTTGTGGTGGATATGAGAGCGTTTCAAATAATGAGGAATTTAGGATATCCGGTGGTGTTTGACGTTACCCATTCCGTTCGTGTCTATGGAATTCCATCGAAAGACCCGAAAGGCGGTACGCCCGAATTCATACCGACTCTGGGAAGAGCAGGAGTGGCTGCGGGTGTTGACGCTGTTTTCATAGAAGCTCATCCGAATCCGCCGGAAGCGCTTTGTGATGCGTCGAGTCAATGGCGGTTGGACGATCTTGAACCGTTAGTGGCGCAGCTGAAATCTGTTCATGATCTCACAAGGGGTTTCGAGCAATTATGATCGATTCCTCACAAATTGAAGCGCTGAAAAAAATCAGAGCGCTTATTACGGATATTGACGGAGTAATGACCGACGGCGGTATAATTCTTGGGACAGATGGACAGGAATTTAAGCGATTTGACGCTAAGGACGGCATGGGAATCAGTATGACAAAAAGAGCCGGAATAAAAGTCTTTATACTTACGGGCAGAACGTCCCAATCAGTGGCAAAACGCGGTGAGGAACTGAAATTTGATGGAGTGTATCAGGGTTATATGGACAAGATGATTGCTTATGAAGAGATAAAATCGGAACATAACTTGTCTGATGAAGAGATTTTACACATCGGAGATGATATTCTTGACCTCCCGATTTTTAAAAAAGTAGGATTCAGCGTTTCTCCGGCAGATGGAAATCCTCTGGTAACTGACGCCGCTGATTATGTGACCGAAAGAAAAGGTGGCCACGGAGCAGTACGGGAAACGACTGATTTGCTGCTTAAAGCGCAGGGTAAGCTTAACCGGGTAATCAGCGAAATAGCATCATACACTGTTGAAGAGGAAAACTGATGAATTCGAAGCTGATGATAGAAAAAGCGAAAGAAGTTATCAGGGTGGAAGCAGATGCGGTTGCCTCTCTCGGCGAACGGATTGACGAAAAATTTGCCCAGGCCGTGGAGATGGTGTATCACTGCAAGGGAAGAGTTATTGTGAGCGGCGTAGGAAAAAGCGGACTTGTTGCGCGAAAAATTGCAGCGACTCTCGCAAGTACCGGCACCTCGGCGTTTTTCATCCATGCCGCCGAGGGACTTCACGGCGATCTTGGAGTCGTCAGGGAAGAAGACGTAATTTTGATTGTGACGAAAAGCGGTAACACCGAAGAACTTAACGCGCTTGTGCCTCCGTTGAAAAATATTGGCGTAAAAATAATAACTATAACAGGAAAATTGGATTCACCGCTTGCGCGCATTTCTGATGTGGTTTTGGATGCCAGCGTAAAAGAAGAAGCCTGTCCGCATGATCTCGCTCCCACCGCAAGCAGCACAGCGGCTATGGTATTAGGCGATGCTCTCGCGGTGGCTCTCCTTGAACGGCGTGGATTTACAATGGAAGATTTTGCCTCGATACATCCGGGCGGAAATCTCGGCAAAAAACTTCTCACAACCGTATCAGACTTGATGTATTCCGGCGATCAGCTTCCCCTCCTGAAAGAAGATTCGCTTTTCAGCGATGTAATTCTTGAGATGAACCATAAACGATTTGGCGCGGTTTGTATCGTAGACTCCGATGGCATTCTGAAAGGATTGGTAACAGAAGGCGATCTCAGGCGTGAACTGGAAAAAGGCGAAGGAATCCTAAAGACCAAAGCATCGGACGCTATGTCCGTAAGTCCGAAAGTAGCAGCGCCTGAATCATTAGCTGTGGAAGCTCTGGCGATTCTCGAACAACATAATATCCTTCAGATCATAGTTGTAGATGATGATAACAAGCCTATTGGTATGCTCCACCTTCATGATTTGCTTGAAGCGGGAATAAAATAAATGCGAATCCCGCAGCTATATAAGATTTTAACAATTTTAGCAATTTTAAGTATAGTTACGGCTTGTGATAATCAGCGTGAGGAGGAGGAAATAACCGATTCGGAAACCGAGCTTATGCCAGACCAGGAATCATGGAATACGCAGATCATATTGACCTCAAGCGGAAGGAAAATCGCTCTGGTCAAAGCAGGTCATATTATCAAATTCGATAAAAAGAATGTATTGATTATGGATGAAGGATTAACAGTGGATTTTTTCAACGATCAAGATATTCATACATCTCAACTTACGGCTGATGCAGGTGAAGTAAATGAAAGATTAAACGACTTAACGGCAACCGGGAATGTGGTGGTTGTTTCTGACAGCGGAGAAACTCTTCACACAGAAAAACTTCTTTGGAGCAATAGACGCCAAAAAATATTTTCTGAACTGGACGTTATGATAACTACAGGAACGGATACATTATACGGTGTCGGATTCGAATCAGATGCCGCGCTGAATAGCTGGACAATAAAAAAGCCGAAGGGGAAAACTACGAGATTAGTGGGTAAAGATGACGAAATTTAGTTTTTCAAAGACACTTGGCGTCAAAGGACTGTATAAGCACTACGGGAATAAAGAGGTAGTAAAAGGAGTGAGTCTCGAAGTGAATAAGGGTGAAATAGTGGGACTCTTAGGCCCGAACGGCGCGGGAAAAACCACAACTTTTTATATTATTACAGGGATGATACAACCTAACAGCGGCCAAGTATATCTCGAAAAACAGAACATAACATCTATGCCGATGTATAAAAGAGCGCGGTTGGGAATAGGGTATTTGTCGCAGGAACCATCGGTATTCCGTCGCCTCTCCGTAGAAGATAATTTGAGATTGATCCTCGAAACAATGAAGCTGTCATCAAAAGAAATTTCCATCAGAATTGAGCGTTATCTTAATGACCTGTCCATCACTCACATCAGGAAACAAAAAGGTTATCAGCTTTCAGGCGGTGAAAGGAGACGTACCGAAATATGCCGCGCTCTGCTGACCGAACCTGATTTTATCTTACTTGATGAACCATTTTCAGGAATTGACCCGATTGCGGTAGAGGAAATTCAAAATATAGTCTTAGACCTGAAAAAGCGAGGAATAGGAGTTTTAATTACGGACCACAATGTACATGAAACGCTTTCCATTACGGACAGAGCATATTTATTGTATGAGGGAAAAATATTTACAGAGGGAACCAGCGAGTTTCTCGCCGATGATCCTGATGCAAGAAAACTTTATCTCGGTGATAAATTTAGGTTGGACAGGTAACCGTGTTAGAACTTAGACAAACTCAAAGTTTAAAGCTAGTTCAATCACCTCAGCAAATTCTGCTGTCAAGTCTTCTACAGCTTCAAATTCAGGCTCTCGAACTCAGAATTCATAACGAACTTGAGATGAATCCGGTTCTTGAACTTGATGAGATCACCGATCCTGCTTTAGAAGTAGAAACGGATGAAACTGAAAATGACGATGAATTTGACGTTGAAGATTTCTTCGATAACGATGATAACTACACGCATAAAGCGCCTGTAGATAAAAACATTGAAGAATATGAAGTCCCGCAAATCGCACGAAAGTCTTTTAAAGAATACCTGTTAGATCAATTCCGTGAGCTCGATTTAGGTGAAATGGAATTAAAAATCGGAGAAGAGATCATATGGAACCTTGATTCTAATGGATATCTTACAGCTTCACTCGAAGATATTGCCGAATTGACGGAAAGCGATATTGGTATGATACGCAGCGTCCAAGCCCGTATATTGAAATTAAATCCTGCTGGTGTCGGAGCAACCACCCTAAGAGAATGCTTACTTGCGCAGTTGGAGGAGAAAAACGAAAACGGATATGCGCTTACCATTGTTAAGGACTATTTCGACCATTTTGCAAATAAACGATTTGAAAAAATTATGCGTGAAATTGATATCACAATGCAAGATATAAGTGATGTAAACGATGTTATTTCAAATCTCAATCCCAAACCGGGATTAATATTTTCCGATCAGAAATTAGATTATGTCATTCCTGATTTTATTGTGGAAAGCAAAAACGGTGAGTTAACCGTTTTGCTGAACGATTTTAATCTTCCGGAATTAAAAATCAGTGAGCATTATAAGTCAATGATAGAGGATAGAAAAAACACGGATAAAGAAACCCGAAATTATCTGAGAAAGAAAATGGAATCCGCGCGATGGCTTATCGCATCCATTTATCAGAGAAAATTAACGATGATAAGGGTTATGGAAGCGATTGTGAGCAGGCAATTGGACTGGTTTAAGTTGGGTCAGGGTCATTTAAAACCGATGATCCAAAAAGATATAGCGGAAGACATCAAAATGGATCATTCAACGGTAAGTCGCGCCACAGACGGAAAATACGTGCAGACAGACCACGGTGTTTTTCCTCTGAAACATTTTTTTAGTGAAGGGCTTGAACGGAGTGACGGTAAAATCGTTTCCACAAGTAATATAAAAATTAGATTGAAAGAATTGATTGAAGATGAATCGGAAAAAAAGCCACTTAGCGACGATAAATTAACAAAAATATTGGCTTCGGAAGGATTTAACGTCGCGCGCAGAACCGTGGCAAAATACAGAGAGGTCATGGGAATACCCGTGGCTCGATTAAGAAGAAAAATAGGAGTAAAATAACAATGGAATACAAAAAAGTGAATATTGGGGGAGAAGAATTTGTGATCCCTAAATTGCCGGTATCCGGTATGGTTGGAGTAGTCGGAGGATTGATTGCTTTGATTCTTGTGTTTTCGATGTTTTACAGCGTCGGACCGGATGAAGTCGGTGTTGTGATGCGATTCGGGAAATACGTGAGGACTGAATCGAGTGGACTACACATCAAAATGCCTTTCGGTATTGAAGATGTAAAGAAACCCAAGATCAGAAAAAGATTTACGCATGAATTCGGATTTAGAACTGTTAGACCGGGAGTGCAATCTACAATTACAAAAGCGGGACACGGCGATGAATCTTTAATGCTTACAGGTGATCTGAACAGCGCGGTAGTGAACTGGATCGTACAATATCAGATTAAAGATCCTATAGCGTTTCTTTTCAACGTTCGCAGTGTAGATGGAACAATAAGAGACATATCGGAAGTTGCTATGCGTCAGGTTGTGGGCGATAGGAGCGTGGACGAGATTTTGACGTTCGGCAGGGGAGAGATAAACGATGAAGTTCAATCCTTGATGCAAAGTATACTCGATTCCTACGACATTGGTATTCAGATAGTATCCGTAAATCTTCAGGATGTTGATCCTCCTCCCAGCGTTAAACCTGCTTTTGATGAGGTAAACGCTGCCACGCAGGATATGGATAGGCTGGTACAGGAAGCCCGTAGAGAGTATAACGAAGCTGTGCCTCAGGCAAAAGGACAGGCTGAACGGCAAGTCAGAGAGGCGGAAGCTTACGCTGTGGGAAGAATTAATGTAGCCACAGGAGAAGCAAACCGGTTTATTTCGATGCATAATGAATATGTAAAAGCAAAAGTCGTAACCAAGCGGCGAATGTACCTGGAAACTATGGGATATATACTGCCCAGAATAGAGAAGAAATGGATAATAGAGAGCAATGATTCCGGAATACTGAAATTACTTGATCTCAATCAAAGGAAGGGAGGTCAATAATGAAATTAAAAATAATAGTAATATTAGCCGTTGTCGGATTTATGATATTTTCTGCATCAACTTTTGTATTAGACCCGACTCAACAGGCGGTAATAATACAACTTGGTAACCCGGTAAAAGTTTACACTGAACCCGGGCTGCACTTCAAAATTCCATTCATACAAGAAGCAAGAATCTTTGATAAGCGGTTGCTCGAGTGGGACGGCAGACCCAGGTCGCTGACTACCCTTGACAAGGTGAGCATTTATATCGATACAACAGCACGCTGGAAAATAGCGGATCCGTTGTTGTACCTGCAGTCGGTGGAGGGAAACGAATTGGTGGCTCAGGCCAGATTGGATAATTTCATTGAGGGAGCTGTAAAGGATTTTATTGCAGATAATACTCTCATCGAGCTTGTGAGAAGTTCAAACCGAGAGATTGTTACGACAGGAATTGACGAAGATGGTAATGAAGTTCGTTCGGTTCTCGAAACTCAGGAAGTTAATAAAGGTAGAGGCGCAATTGCCGGCGATATTCTCAAACGCGCCAAAGATAACGCAAAATCACTTGGGATAAATTTGGTGGATGTGAGGATAAAAGGGGTCAACTATGTGGAAAGTGTGCGCCAAAAGGTCTATGAGCGGATGAGAGCTGAAAGACTACAGATCGCTGCTCGTTTTCGCTCTCTCGGAGAGGGAGAGAAATCGAAAATACTCGGAGATAAAGAATTTGAGCTGAGTCTCATCATCTCCGAAGCGAATAAGCAAGCGCTGACTATCCGGGGCAAAGCGGATGCAGAGGCATCCGCCATCTATGCGAGAGCCTATAATCGCGACCCTGAATTTTATGCCTTCACGAAATCGCTCGAGACATATCGAATTGCTATCGACAGTAAGACATCTCTAATTCTCGGTAGCGACAACGAATTTCTCAAATACCTGAAAGGTGTCAGCGGAAGATAAGGAAAGCGAAATATGAATAGGAAAGAGGGAGTCTGGCGTTCGACTACAATAATCGGCGTTCGTCGGAAGAACCTTGTGGCGTTGGGTGGTGACGGTCAGGTGACGTTAGATGATATCGTAATGAAACACGGCGCTCAGAAGATACGAAGGTTATACGAGGGAAGCGTGATAGCGGGTTTTGCCGGCGCTTCTGCGGATGCTATGGCTTTATTCGATAAATTTGAATCAAAGCTCAACGAATTTAACGGTAATCTGCTCAAATCCGCTGTGGAATTGGCTCGAGATTGGCGAACAGATAAAATGCTTCGCAGGTTGGAAGCTCTCCTGGTTGTTATGGACAAGAAAACGTCGCTGATAATTTCCGGTAACGGCGATGTTTTGGAGCCTGACGATGAAGTCATCTCTATCGGTTCGGGTGGACCATATGCCACGGCAGCGGCAAGGGCTATGATAAAATACACGAAGCTTTCCGCCGAAGAGATAGTTAGGAACTCTCTGAAGATAACCTCGGATATATGCATATTTACAAACGATAATATTAATGTGGAGATACTCTGATATTGAGTAAAACAAAAGACCTGACTCCTAAACAAATTGTTAAGGAGTTGGATAAATATATAATAGGGCAGGATGATGCGAAGAAATTAGTAGCGATTGCCCTCAGAAATCGGTGGCGCAGGCAGCAGGTTGAAGGCGATATTAAAGAGGAGATAATTCCTAATAATATCATCCTGATCGGATCAACCGGTATCGGGAAAACAGAGATAGCGCGCAGATTGGCAAACCTTTCTCAAGCTCCGTTTATTAAAGTTGAGGCTTCTAAATTCACTGAGGTAGGCTACGTCGGTCGGGATGTGGAATCGATGATTCGGGACCTTACAGATATTGCCGTCACTATGCTCAAAAAGGAAAAGACAGCGGAAGTCAGAGATGAGGCTGAGAAAATGGCAAATGAGCGTCTTCTCGATTTTCTGATTCCGCTTCCACATTTGGAAAAATCCGATACCGACACTGAGGTAAATGAAGCGCGGGAAGAACGCCGGGAAAAAACGCGGAAGCATTTCGAAAACTTGTTGGAAAGAGGGGAGATGGAGGATCGAAAAGTAGAATTGGATGTTCCGGATAACACTGCTCCCATAATGCAGGTTTTCACTCCTATGGGTCTTGAAGAAATGGGCTTGAATTTACAGGATATGTTCGGCGGTATGGTACCGAAGAAGAGGAAAATGCGGCGCACCTCTATTAGCGAGGCTCGAAAAATCCTTATTGAGGAAGAAGCGCAGAAACTTGTTGATATGGACAATATTATTCAGGAATCGCTTAAAAGAGTAATGGAATCCGGGATTATATTCATTGATGAGATTGATAAAATAATCGGCAACAGCAGTGAGTCGGCAGGACCGGACGTCTCACGGGAAGGTGTTCAGAGAGATTTGCTGCCCGTCATAGAAGGCTCCACTGTGGTCACAAAGTACGGCGTTGTGGATACGACGCATATTCTGTTTATAGCGGCAGGAGCGTTTCATACATCGAGACCGTCAGATATGATACCTGAACTTCAGGGTCGGTTTCCCATCAGAGTCGAGCTCGATTCTCTGAATGAAGAAGATTTTGAACGAATATTGGTGGAGCCGGAAAATGCGCTTATCAAACAATACGTGGCGCTTGTTAATACTGAAAGCGTCAATATTACCTTTCAGAAAAGCGCGATTAAAGAGATAGCGAAAATTGCTGCAATCGTAAATAATAAGATGGAAAACATCGGCGCAAGAAGATTACACACTATAATGTCAAAGCTTTTAGAAGAGATATTATTCGATCTGCCGAACAAAAAAGTGAAAAATATTAATATTACTAAGAAGATGGTGAGCGATACGTTATCAGAAATTGTGGAAGACGAAGACCTCACACGCTATATACTCTAAATCTGTAAAACGAAATTTCCGGAGCATAAATGAAGGATAATTTTATATCCATATACGACCTCTCAGCTGATGAGATCCATGAGACGCTTGATTTGGCTGTTGAAATCAAGGCTAAGCTGAAAGCGGGAGAAAACTATAAGCCACTTGAGGGGAAGACCTTATCAATGATATTCGCCAAGCCTTCCGCAAGGACACGAATTTCATTTGAAACGGGAATAAAAAAGTTAGGCGGATACGCTCTGTATCTGTCGCCGAACGATATAAGCATAGGAAAGCGTGAAGCAGTGAAGGATATAGCGAGAGTTATTTCGCGTTATAACGATGGGATAATGGCGCGCTTGTTTTCTCACGACCATATGCTCGAATTAGCCGAATATGCTTCAATTCCTGTCATAAACGGTTTGACGGACTATAACCATCCGTGTCAGATTATGGGAGATATTCTTACCGTGAAAGAACATCGTGGCGATCTCAGCGACTTAAAAGTGGCGTTTATCGGTGACGGTAATAATGTGGCAAATTCGTGGGTGAATCTCGCTTCTAAAATTCCGATGCACTTTGTTCTTGCGGGACCGGAAGGGTTCGGCCCCGATTCCGAGACATGGTCGAGAGCGGAGGAAGCAGGATTAAGCTCTCTTGAAATCACGCACGACCCTGTGGATGCTGTCAGAGACGCTGACGTAGTTTATACGGATGTTTGGGCAAGTATGGGTCAGGAATCCGAAAGCGCTGACAGGGCCGAAAAGTTCCAGCCGTTTCAGCTGAATTCCGAGCTTATGTCGAATGCCAAACCGTCAACATTGGTAATGCACTGCTTGCCGGCGCACAGGGGAGATGAGATAACGGACGATGTAATGGACGGTCCGAATTCAATAGTATTCGACCAGGCGGAAAACAGGATGCACGCTCAGAACGCTATTATGGTTCAGCTGATGAGTTAACAGCAGTAGTCCTGACTCGCACAATAAAAACCAACCACCCCTTTTATCCCCTCCTTCATAATGAGGGAAAATCATGTCTTGCCCCGCCTCATTAACTTCCTCCCTCGAGGGAGGTGTCACGAAGTGACGGAAGGTGTGATTCATATTGCCTATAAAACATTATCTATTATTTGACAGTCACATCCCTCGTCCGGCAGTTGCCGGACACTCCCCTCAAGGGGAGAGGTAGCGGTCCTGACTGCACATTAATTCAAAGAACGCGCGCTCCGCAATTATGGTACAGTTGATGAGCCTAAACGCAGTGCGAATTTGAATCTAAGAAACTATTAGATTATCAGTCGTATTCTTTCCAATGGACTTCAGCAGTGTAATACGCCACGTCGGGGTCCGGCGGGAGATAAACGGTCACGCTGAACGGAGCAGATTCATCGGGTTTTATTGAAGTATCTGAGACAACGCCTGTCTGAAATTTAGTATTGATTCCATCTACATAGGCAGAGTCAACCGCTACAATCCGGGTGTCGTCCCTTGCAAGTTTGATTTTGATAAGAACAAAATCAGCCCTTCTCGCGCCGATATTTTTAACGTAACCGGTATAAACTCTCCTGTCCTGATAAACTCTTGTTTCCAATGCGCCCGGGTCGCCCACGATCTGGCATTCCGCTTTCGGTGATTCCGCCGGAGCGATATCGCGTATCTGCCGCCTGTCAATAGTAAGAGTACCTATTTGAGTGATAAGTATTATCTGATCTAAAGTTTCTCTTGAGATTTTGCCATAAACTACGGTGCCGTTACTCAGCGTAACTTTATGAGTAATTTCTCCGGATTCGAGAAATCCGAATCCTGCTTCTGTCTCACGGATAGCCGAAGGAGTTTTGGAATATGCGTTGATGTCGCTTTTAATTCTCGCCATCTCGGTTCTGAGAGCGGTAATGTCTTTACCAAGTTCAAAGAATTGTCGTTTCGTTGCAAAATCGCCTTTAGCAGCGCTCGTAGTCGGCGAAACCGGCTCGTCGGCAACCTGAACGGCAACCGGTTCTTCTTTCTTCTTGTCGTCTCCGCCACCCGTACCGAGTAATCCGCATCCGGGGAGAAGAAGTGAGATTAGAAGAAAGAGGCTGAATTTGGATGAAGGAAGTTTTGCTTTCATATCAAAATCCCGTAATCGTTTTTCGTTTCAGGTTATCCACAGCGTCTCTCTGCGCGCCTGCGGAAGCGGCTCTTAGCGCTTTGACAGCTTCGTCTCCGCCCAATTCTTTCACCGTGCGGTAAACGACATCATATAAAATATAGTTTTCCACGTCATACATAAGTTCGATAAGGTCAACCACCACATTCGGATTGTTGATATTCCGCAAATTTTCAATAGCGTTACGCCGCACAATAGGATTTATGTCTTTATCCCGCGCTATCTTCACCAAAGTCGGCGCTGCTCTCACGTCTCCCAACTCTCCAAGCGCCTGTGTGAGCGCGCTGGTAAGCGCCATATATTCCTGTCGTCCTGCCTGAAAAGCTTCTAATAGTAGTAGAATAATTTGAGAATCCTTTATTTCCGCCGCTGCCTGCAAGGCAAAATCTCTTACCTGTTCCTGGCTTCTCGGGTCGTTCAGCATTTCCAGGAGGAAGGGAACCAAATTCGGGTCATTTTTCTTTCCGAGAATATCAACAGCGTGGCTGCGGACGGCGATATCCATATCAGTATCTTTCGCGATTGCCATAAGAGCGGGAACAACTCTGTCATCACCGAGACTGCCGAGTGTTTCCGAGACGATTTTTTGTACACTGTAATAATCTTCTTTGCTTGATTGAAGCGCATCCATCAAGGCTTCGATTGAACCGATGTCACTCGTTTGCTGCATAGCCCGCAAGAATGCGTCCCGCAGAGCGGCATAGCTTTTCCTGCTTGCGGAGAGACCTTCTTTCAGCGCATTGACCGCATTCGGGTCACCTGTTGCTCCGAGAGCGTTTGCGATTGAAGCGAAAAATTCCAAGTCTAAATCTGCTAATTCGCCGATTCCCTTGATAAGTGCGAGATTGGCTTCGGGATGACCTGCCCGCGAAAGCGCAACGGCCGCAGCCGTCCTGACCTGAGTCGGTACTTCAGGGTCCTGGAAAGTTTGTATCAGGTCTTTAAGTCCTGATTCTTTGCCGTCCCGGAATCGCTCGAGAGCTTTATCAACCTGCCCTTCACTCCGCAGACTTCCTCCTCCGCCGCCTCCAAATAGGAAACACCCGGTCAAGCTGAACGCGAGAATAACCACTAAAATTGAGTGAATTATTTCCTTGAAGTGTGCCGATTTGCCCATATGCTCTAAAATAATCACCTGTTTTCCGTATAAAAATCAGTGTAAGTGATTGTAAAGTAACAACTTTTTCAAGTTATGTCAAGATTATTATGGAATTACTCTTGGGGAGTTCCCTTCCAATAACAAAGCCGTAATTCTTTGCCGTCATAGACTCCGTAAGTGAAATGCGTCATCCAGTCGCCGAGATTCAGATATGTATGGCCATTTTCATTAAGGACATCCGGCTCGTGAATGTGTCCGAAAATCACATAATCAAATCCTTCATTGAACTTTTCTTTTGCAATATTTTTCAGTTTATCCTTGCGTTCATTGCTGTTTGTTACGGACATTGGATTATCATGACTTGCTTTTGAGAACATTTTAGCGAGCTTAGCCCCGATATCAGGATGAAGTACTCGGAATAACAATTTTGCAACGGGATTCCGAAAAAATGCTTTCATAATGCTGTAACCACGGTCTCTGTTGAACAGTCCATCGCCGTGCGCAATATAAAATCGTTTTCCGTCAATTTCCGGCTCGTAAGCGCCGTCGTGGATTTGCGCGCCTACCGTGTTACTGATATATCTGCCGAGCCAGAGATCGTGATTGCCCGAACTGTAATGGACTTCGACTCCGTTATCTACCGCAGCTGCAATATTCCCTAAAATCCGCGGGTCTGTCTGGGGGATGGAGTGTTTGTATTCAAACCAGAAATCGAACAGATCGCCAACGATAAAAAGCCGTTTACCGTGTTTTGTGACATATTTCAGAAATTCCACTACCTTGTCGTTTCGCTCGCGGAATTGCGGGTAACCGCCTGAAACAAGGTGCGCGTCAGAAAAGAAATATGTATGTTTTTTATCTTCACCCATAAAATAATCGGTTGAAGATACGGCTTATCTGAAATAAAACCAACCGGATAGTAGCTGTTATATGTTACTGAATGCAGTGGCTTATATCTTAAATTGTTACTTCAACAGCAGCATATTCGCTGGGACAGAAAGTGGAGTTTTTTGGTCGGTGGACAACGGTGATAACTGGGTAGAAGTAAATATGGGTTTGACGAATACTTTTGTCAGAAGTCTTATCATAAATTCCGAGGGAATCATATTCGCCGGAACTGTGGGAAGTGGTGTATTTAGGGGTATCGAAACTACTTTTTAAGTGCAGTGATGGACCGAATAAGAACAATTATTCGGTAGGTGGATTCAGATAGATCTTCCCGCCGTTCACAACGCCGAGTACTTTTCCCTTCAGCTTTTCCCCTTCATATGGTGTGTGTTCGACCTTGAGATAATCTCGCTTGATTTCAGAATAATTACGCCTATATTGGTTGGTACATGTCTAATATCAAGCTGTGCAAATTTAAAGTTGGAGGTAGATCGTTAGGCGAATTTGTTTAGTTTTCCTTGCCCTTGCCGTTATTACATGCGAGAGTGAGAAACCGGTCGGTCCGGGAGAAGATCCGGTAGAACAGAAGAATATTATCTGGAATCAGACAAATGGTCCTTCTGGAGGTCGTGTCTCTGCTTTTGCAATAAACTCCAACGGTGATTTATTAGCGGGGGCTGGCCGTAGTATCTTTCGCTTCACGAACAACGGCGATAACTGGACAGAATTAAACACTGATTTGGGTCTCATTTCTATCACTTCTCTTGTCATAAATTCCGACGGCGACATATTCGCCGGAACGCGGTTGGACGGCATCTTCCGCTCCACGGATAACGGCAATAATTGGACAGAGGTAGGCATGACGAATTTTTCTATCAATACCTTTGCCATAAATGCCAACGGCAACATATTTGCCGGTACTTTTAATAGCGGTATTTTTCGATCATCGGACAATGGCGACAGCTGGACAGAGCAAAACAATGGCTTAACGAGCACTAGAGTAAATTCTTTTGCATTTAATTCCGACAGTGACGTATTCGCCGGCACTGATAACGGCATATTTCGCTCAATGGACAACGGAAACAGCTGGTCAGTGTCCAGTTCCGGATTACCGAGTGCATCTTCGATCCTTGCTCTTGAGATAAATTCGGGAGGCGATATATTTGCCGGGACTGAAGAGAGCGGCGTCTATCGCTCCACAGACAACGGAAGCAGCTGGACAGAAATTAATATGGGCTTAACAGATTATTCTGTTAATTCGCTTGCCGCATATTCCAACAGCAGCATATTCGCCGGGACAGAAAGTGGAGTTTTTTGGTCGGTAAACAACGGCGACAGCTGGACAGAAGTAAATATGGGCTTGACGAATACTCAGATCAAAAGCCTTATCATTAATTCCGACGGAGTCATCTTCGCCGGGACCAACGGAAGTGGCGTGTTTCGGGGTATCGAAACTACTTTTTAAGTGCAGTGATGGACCGAATAAGAACAATTATTCGGTAGGTGGATTCAGCCATGAAAATTGAAAGAGCTTACTTACTATTAGGACAAATGTCCGCCCACTTTTTCTTTCTAAGTTTAGTATTATCAATAATCATTATCCGGTTGTTAATTTTCAGCTCCGGTTTTTTTCTTTTTCGGGGACGTCAACCGTTAGTTCAGGATGAAAGTTCTTCAGAAGCCTCAGGTACTGACGAATCGTATGCATACTTCGACCGATGATCTCACAGA